>NZ_JAGHQV010000012.1:0-138205 GCF_017744175.1 Thalassotalea sp. G20_0
TTTTTGCCTGAGAAATTGTCTTTGCCGCATAGGAAGGCCCTGCGAACACAGCGTGCCATGCAGTGGTAGTAGGGCGTACTGGCTGGATCTATGAGGTTTTTTCGGGCGGTCGTCATGTCATTTTTTTTGGTTGCTGGGTAGATTTCCTTAATGCCCTTAAGAGGCTCCAGAAGAAAAATAGACAGTGTGGCCGATTAGTCAAATTTTTGGGTGTCCTTTATTTCCCTTCGCCGACGTATCCATTGATCCAGCAGGGGAAATGGTCGGTAATATTCCGATAACCGGAAATAACCCATCCAACCCCGGATATATTGCGCCAATTTGCGTAACCGATGTTGCATTGAGACACCCCAGCGACGACTGGTCAACTTGAGTATCCTGTACTTGAATCGGTCCAGACACTTCTGAGCCCAGCGCACTTTCTTCCCTGTGAAGGTGAAACTCAGGAATTCGCTTTCTGTTGCTTTCACAACCTTCTCATCATAAAGAGCTTTTCCGGGAGTTAATCTTCAGTTTCAGTCTGCGTTCGATGAATTGGGTAATGCTGTGCATCACCCGGTCACCTGCACGCTGACTCTTGACGAGAATAACGAAGTCGTCACAGTATCTTGCAAAGCAATGACCCCGATATTCAAGCTCCTTGTCGAGTTCGTCGAGGACCACATTAGACAGCAAGGGTGATAAAGGCCCACCCTGTGGCATGCCAACCCTGGTCGGGTAGACATTACCATCAATCATGACACCGGAGCGCAGGTAGCGACCAATCAGTTTCAGAAGGCGTTTGTCGTGGACCTTACGGGAGACCCTCGACATCAAAACGTCGTGATTAACCGTATGACCACCATGGAAGGTGGGAAGTCTGGTTTTGCAGGAGCAAAAACCAGCCAAAGAATTTACTCAGATCAACGTCAACGGCGTAATGCAGCCCCCTGTTGATCAACAGCTTAACCTGACGGACTCCGTCGTGTGCTGATCGTCCCGGTCGGTAGCCAAAGCTGTTTGGAGAGAATCCCGGATCAAAGACAGGGGGCAGCACCTGCACAATGGCCTGCTGTATGACCCTGTCCATCACGGTTGGGATTCCCAGTAAGCGTTCACCACCATCCGGCTCTTCTATAACATGCCGGCGTACTGGTGACGGCTGGAAGGTTCCGTCCAATAAAGCTTGACGCACTGAAGGCCAATGCTGTTTGGCAAAGTCGGGATAAGCTTCAATAGTGACTCCATCGATACCCGGGGCACCCTTGTTGCTTTTGACCTGTTTCCCGGCTCTGGCTCCTGCTTCGCACTACCTCCTGCATCCATGCAGTCGCATGCACTTGCCAGATTAGCCGGTTCAAGTACGCAATTTAGTAGATCATGGTTCAAAGCTGGTTAAAGATTCTGTCGCCAGGTACGGTGAGTCGCCGGACGGCTGCATCGCCCTGAGGGAATCAGTCTCCTCTTTGTCATCGATGTTCGGCCCTTCGCTGACGACTTCCCGTCCGTTAATGACTTCTGTCGTACAGTTACTATAGCCTCTGCTGATAAGGCCATGGATGGCCTGTATGCTGAAAATGCAGGAGCAATTTTCGGTTTTCTGTCCAATCACCTCGCGGAGTTGCCTCTGCTGGCGCTATTGGTTGCCATCGGGTTTGTTCGAGCAGGGTGATGAGGCCTGCTCGCCGAGCCTGTTGTAACCAGTGGCTGAGAACTGGGAATTACCAATCGCACGTTGGACAGATCTCCCCACTCTTTATAAATAAGAGGGAACATGAACTTTCAGTGCACAACCGCCGCATTTACCGTGTCTCACGAACCTGAGGGCTTCGTAATCTTTGGCTCACTCGCCCAGAGACTCAGCCTTATATGCGATTTCTGGGGGACGCCCAGTCTACGTCGGCTCGCACCTTTGCACTCAGACTGCCTCCGCACAGCCTCTCGCGAGACTGCACTTGCCTTAAGCTAGTGGTTGTCATCAGCAGGCGTCTTTACCGCCAGTCAAATGTAGGTTCTCCCACAGGGGACTTTCACCCCATCAGTTCATGCCCATGCCGGGCGTACCAAGTCAATCAAAGGGACGCCTTCGGCGCCCCTTATTGAGGCGTTAGCTGCTAAGTGTAAAATTATGCATATCCCATCAAAATTCAAAGAAGAAAACTTGGATAAATTGCATGGATTTATTCAAGAATATCCACTTGGTACTCTGATAGTTTCAGCTGAAAATACTTTGGATGCAGATCATATTCCGTTTTATCTTCAGAAGCGTGAGAATGAAGTAAAACTTCAAAGTCATATTGCCAAAGCAAACCCTTTATGGAAAAAGGTTGCTGATGGTCAGGAAGTTCTTCTCATATTTCATGGGCCAAACGCATATATCAGCCCGAACTTTTATCCATCGAAGAAAGAAACAGGTAAAACCGTACCAACCTGGAATTACTCTGTAGTTCACGTTAGAGGAAAAGTTTTTTTCAAGCATGAAAGTAACTGGATTTTGCAGCTCCTCAACCAGATTTCTGACTTTCATGAACTCAACCAAAAACTTCCGTGGTCAGTTTCTGATGCTCCAGCGAAGTTTACTGAAAAAATGCTAAATGCTGTTGTTGGTTTAGACGTTGTCATTGATGATATAGTCGGTAATTTTAAATTGAGCCAAAATAAAACTGAAACAGATTATTCCGGTGTTGTAAATGGTTTGGTGAGTTCAGAGAAAAATTCAGACAACTCGGTTGCCAATCAAATGCAACAATCAACACGCAGCTAACGAATAAGGATAGATTGCACCCAGCCGCAATCAAAAAAACAGGGTAAGGTCTTTAATCTTGAACCCATTCAAAAAAGGATCTAACCCAGCTTCGGTTTATCTGATTTATACGTCAAGAAAAATACCTGGCCCCAGTGTTTACTGTCAGGTGTTTCTACCAAATAAAAAACAATTTATACTTCCAATAATCGATCAGAGGACTCAAAGGTATTGTAAATGAAATATTACAACCCCGATAAGCCATTAAATGTAAGTGAATGGCTCGTTCTTGATGATGAACAAAGAAAAATACTCGTCTCTAACTTTCATGAGTCCATAGAAGAATTTCAAGATGATGGTGCATTAACAATGCACTCTTATATGCATGTGGTTGTTGAAAATCAGATCGCCAAAAATGTTGATCTCGTCTCTGAAACGGTAACTAAATTGGTTAGGCAGGGGCTATCAAGGCATGAGGCACTTCATGCGATAAGTGCAATCATTGTGGAAGATATTTTTGATATGTTGAAGGATACAAAAAGTGAGTTTTGTCTCAAGAAGTACCGAAGAAAGCTCGAGAAGATTACGGCCAAGAGATGGAGAAAAGGCCAATATTAAAACCAACTGCTAAATAATATAAATGAAAATTCATTAGGTATTGTTATTCTGCTTTTTTGTCTGATCGGTATTTTTCTGATCTTGTGCTCATGGATGTTTTCCAGACAATTTCGAAGCATTAGAAATCAAAAATATGTGCGTTGAAAAGAACTTGAGGAAGAACTCGGCTTCACCCAGCATAGAAATATCACTGACCACAGGGTAATACGGATTACCGTGGGCGTGAGCGATTTGGTAGTGAATCGTCCCTTATTTTAATCGCCCGAATAATCTCCTCCTCAGTCAGGCCAAATTCCTTCGCTGCGTTCTTATGGCTCAGGGTGTCACCTGGTGCTGTCCACTGGATATCGGGCATCGGGTCATACCCTGGCAAAATGATTTCAACGGATGTTTGAGAGTCAGGCTTCCTCTTTGAATGAGCCCAAGAATAAACACACGCCCTCACTTTTTCCAGAATAAGTCTGTGGGTAAGTTGTTGGCAGGTTGTGTTTATACTGTCAGTAGTTCGTTATAACCCGTTGCAGTACCTGCCTGTAGAATTATTATCCCCTGTTTCAGTTATCCGGAATTTGTGTGGAAAAGATTGTGGATAAACCGTTAGGGGATAAAGGCAGGCAGCCTTTCAGGCAGGCGGGGTACGAATAATTGGTTAAATATTGATCAATAAATATCCTCATAATCCGGATACTGCTCCGGCGCTTCACCTTTACGTTCGATCACCTGGGTATCAGACGTACTCTCTTCACTGCTGTGCATGACCACGATGTCAAACTCCCAGTTATCACCATAATCAAAGACAAAGGTGATCTTCATTCCGGGAACTGGCTCAAGTTGACGCAGCCGGGTTTCAGTCACGAAGGCATCGCAGAAATCCACCGCTGGATCACCAATCATCCGGTCGGCACCAAATGGGCTCAGATACTGAAAGTGATAAAGGTGGTCACAATCAAAATCAAAGGCGTCAAGGATGGCTTCAGCCAGGTTTTCAAGCAGGAGGTCAGCGGATACTTTCAGTGTGCGGGTGCACTGACTCCCCAAAGTAACGGACAGGACATAACTGGCAGCAATCATCGGCTCCGGAAGTTCCAGGGTTTTGTGAACATCTGGCCGAATTGCTTTTATCGCGGGCAGCAGATTGATTTGTTCATAGTCGTCTTCATACTCATCGTCTTTCAGTGAGTCGATAAACCCTTGCCGACAGGCGTTTAAAAACAACTGCCCCCAAAGCGTTAATTTCAGGAAATGGATTTTCCGGTTACTATCCTCAAGCTGGAATTCAGCCATCCCGGCCATTTTGAGAATGGTCAGGTTGAACGACTTACCCCTGCGTAACCAGAAGCCCGGATCCCTGGCCGCTTTGCCTTGCAATAGATCGCTCTCGCCGTACATCATCATAAAGCCGGGCAGAAAGCGATCATCAATCGAGCTGATTCGCTCCCCGACACTGATGGCATAACCCCGATTAATCCATGCTTCCAGCAGGGAAAAATACCGTTCAGTACCATTCATGCCCTGCCATTGCTGGTAAAGCGCCTCGTTGATATGAAGTACGGTATTTCCCCTGCTATCTGGCCGAAGGGCGGCCAGCCCTGAACTGCGGCCCATCAGTAACAGACCCATGACCCGGGCATAATTAGTGGTCATTGGTCGTTTTAAGGTCAGCACTTCGGGGCTGGAGAGCAGATTGTTCAGTGGCTCAGCCCATTTAACCGGTGGCAGGTTCTTGCTTTTCGAAACCGGAACCGGATTTTTCACCAGGTAATCCAGAAACACATCAACATCCCGGAGGAATATCTGGTGATGATCCGACAGGGTAAATGCTGCTATGGCTTCTACCGTTTTTGGTTCAAATAACATTGGCTTCACTCTTATTGCTAACTCGGTTTTGTTGATGTAGATCAATTATTCGATTGCGGTAAATACGTAAACTGTACTCATCCATTGAGTGATTGCCGAAGTCGGTAACGATTGTTTCGGGGCCCGGTAATAAGAACACCAAATACTCACTCTCTGTCGAAGAATAAATACCACCCAAATAATAATAAAAACGGCTTACGGCTGATGGATCAGCACTGGCAGCCTTGCTTTTGGCGAGGTTGTTTATTGTTACCTACGGGAGAGTCAGCAGTGTATCCCGTATTCAGGCTTATAGGATGATACGTCACTGTCCGTAAAATAATAGCCTCAACCAACAGGCCTGGGCCTTGAGTTGAGTGAAGCACTGCATCAGGGAAGAGGTGTTCAGGTATCACAGTGACGTGAACCAATGGAAGCCTCGAACAACCAGGCAGGATGCACAGGAAACCCCAACGACACTGTTCGTTCTCTACGGTCCTCGCTTTATGCGGGGTTTTTGTTTTGATCAGTTATTCACTACTGATTAAAAAATAACTATCTGTTTTAAGCCGGTATTTCCCGCTATTTTCCTGACTATTCCACAGGCTGTTGCGAAATTGGTGGACGATTAAAGTTCTTGGCCAAACGGTCGGCAGCTGGTGATGCTATATCTACAGATATCCGTTGGAACCACTCAACATGGCCATGGTCTCTGGTACAGGTACAATTTCGGTACCGAATACATTCTTTTTGCCGACCCGCCCGATAAGGCTTATAGATGAAACGCCCTTTGCTTCGGTAAATGCTATCCGGCAATTGGGCATTCTCTTTATTGTGTGGTCTTCCCGTTAATGGGGAGTGCCGGTAGCAAACAGTCCAGTAAGGTTTGATACCATTTCACCTGTTTTACTGACGCACCTCTGTTACATGTTCCTCCGTGGGAATGCATACACTGCCTATCAGCAGACTCCACTCTTAACCATTATCTGATGCGGGCCCGTTATGCATTGCCACGCAAGTAAGGTTGCGCCAGATCAAAAAGCGGTTAATGGAACCACATGCGTTGCGTTTATACCTCCGAGTGCTTGCTCCTGTTTCCATGGGCAGGTGCTTTCTGACTTCGTTGCCTACTCGCTGTAATGGCCTCCAGTTCATAGGTATCCGCCACCGGCTCAGACGGCGACGGTAGTACAGATCGATGCCCTGGCAACCCATTGCAATCCATAAGCCGGTATGTGCCTGACCAGCGTTGGTAATAGCGGTAAATGCACGCACCCCCAAAACATACCAGCACCAGGCCGGCTCCCACGGCGATACCGGTGATGGCACCAGCACTCAGGGAAGATGCCAGCGGTGCCACCGTGGCGGTCGACAGCGCTACTGCCGTGGTCATTGGCGCAGAAGCAGGTGCTCTGGAAGAGGTCATGGTGGTTCCTGGTATTGTGGGCACGGTTTCCCAGAACGGTGGCGTGGTAACGGTTGGCTGTGCCGTCGTAAATGGTTCAAAAGGCGGACCGGCCAAGGTTATGGTTTTCCCTGATACCCTGATCACGGTTTCCTTGACCGATGCCGGCATGATGGCTGACGGCGCTATCGCTGTGAACAATGTCGCAGAAGAAGTCTGGTCGGAAGCAGGTGTGGCGGTTGACGGTACCATCTCTGTGGACAATGTCGCAGAAGAAGCCGTTTCGGAAACAGGTGTGGCGGTTGACGGTACCATCTCTGCGGACAATGTTGCAGAAGAAGCCGTTTCGGAAACAGGTGTGGCGGTTGACAGTACCATACCTGTGGACAGTGTCGCAGAAGAAGCCGGGCCGGAAGCAGGTGTGGCGGTTGACGGTGTCATCGCTGCGGACAATGTTGCAGAAGAAGCCGTTTCGGAAAAAGGTATGATGGTTGACGGTGTCATCGCTGCGGACAGTGTTGCAGAAGGATCCGTTTCGGAAACAGGTGTGGCGGTTGACGGTACCATCTCTGCGGAGAATGTTGCAGAAGAAGCCGTTTCGGAAACAGGTATGGTGGTTGACGGTACCATCTCTGTGGACAATGTTGCAGAAGAAGCCGGTTCTGAAACAGGTATGGTGGTTGACGGTACCATCTCTGTGGACAATGTTGCAGAAGAAGCCGGTTCTGAAACAAGTATGGGGGGTGCTGTGGATGCCCTGGCGGTTTCCCTGCCTGCTACCGTCGTGGCGGCCGATGGTGCCACTGTCGTGGTCAATGGTGCAGGACAAGGCAGGTCGGGAAAGGGAAAGAAAAAGGAAAAAAGAAAAAGGACACCCAAAAAAGAAAAAGGACACCCAAAAAAAAGAAAAAGGAAAAAGGACACCCATATTTTAAATAAAGAAAAAGGAAAAGAAAGAAAAAGGATACAAAAAAGGAAAAGAAAAAAAGGAAAAGGACACCCATATTTTAAAAACTGAAGAGAGTACGTCATTTAGTCATTTTTTAAATGATAGTATTGATCATTGTAAGAAATTCTCATTCATATCAAACAGGAAGGGTATAAAAAGTACTCAGCAACAACCAGATAGAAGACACTATCGAGACAATATAAGAAAGAGCACTCAGAAAACGCTGGCCACATTAAAGTAAATGAAAATGCATTTATCAGGTAGGGTAAAGAGCACCGCTCACAGACATCCCATGAACCCAGTATTTTCCGGTGCTTTCTGCATAAGCCTTCAGTGAAGACAGCTTGCCGACTGCGAGGTGAAAACGATTATTCCAGCACATAGTCTCCAGCCATGCATTTGGGTCAATACCCAAGCGCTCCAGGATAGGTGGTACATCGTCAGTTATACGACCACGCTTGCCTTTGCAGACAATTCGACCAGACCAGTCAACCAGTTCAAAGTAGCTACTGAGTGGGTATGGAATCGCCTGTTCAGGGTTTTGACCCTGAGCTTTTAACGGCTTCAAGTGCGCCTTTTGTTTTTTTCCGTTTGCGCTGTCGTATGACTCAATGCGCTCTTTAATAGAGGTATGTTCTGAGGTTTCCAGCGTTGCGGCAATTTTTGCCCGGATAGGGTTTAAGTCGACATAGGCCATGCAAGTCAGCAATGCTGCCTCATCTAACAGGGCCTGACTTTTGTAACGACCTTCCCAAAAGCGCCCTTTACACTCATCCTCTTTATTGGCCAGCCGGGCTAAGTATTCGTTGAGACAGCGCATGAACCAGCTGATATCCATTAAACGACCTCGGTACTCCTGGGCATATTCTTCGACCCGCAGCAGCTCTGTTTTGCCCAGCTGATCGCCGACAAGATAACGCTGAACCAGGTGTGGGCCAGAAAACAGCTGCGTCCAGCGTTGTAAGACTTCTTTGGTGTCCCATTTTTTGGCTTGCTGACTATTGATATGGAGCACCACATGATAATGATTCGACATAACCGCATAAGCACAGACTTCCAGAGCAAAAATACCAGAAAGCGCTTTCAACCGCTCAACCACCCACTGCCTGCGATGCTCATAGTTTTTGCCTGAGAAATTGTCTTTGCCGAACAGGAAAGCCCTGCGAACGCAGCGTGCCATGCAGTGGTAGTAGGGCGTACTGGCTGGATCTATGAGGTTTTTTCGGGCGGTCGTCATGTCATTTTTTTTAATTAATGGGTATATGTGCTTAAAATGCACTTAAGAGGCTCCAGAAGAAAAATAGACGGCATGGCCGAATAGTCAAATTTTTGGATGTCCTTTATTAGCTCTTTAGCTCTTCCTTTATTAGCTCCCCTTTATTAGCTTGGATGTCCTTTATTAGCTCTTTTATTAGCTCTTTTATTAGCTCTTTATTAGCTTCTTATTAGCTTGTCCTTTATTAGCTCATAACCATCCGACCATTGCCTTCAATCCGAAGGGCGATCCGGTTCATTCCGAAACCGTAGCCATGACGTTACAGGCTCAGGGAAATGGTTTGAGTACCGCAGTGGCGATACCGATGCATGATCAGGCCACCTGACATTCCGGTAAGCGGGGCGAGCATCAGGATGGAAAAGGAAATGGTCTGGTTACCGGTCAGCCTCCTAGGAGGCTACCATTTTGAGGGGAAAAAAGGCCGTGTAGGGATTGAGATCAAGGGACGGAGTGAGCGGACGGTATTCCGTTGGAAAAAGCCTGTCATACGGTTTGCGATGAGTGGGTTAACTAGGCGGAAGATGAAGCTCAGCACCTGCTGGATCAGGGGGGCGTCATTCATTTTGAGTATTAACTTGCAGGCTTTTCACTTCCGACCTATGTTATATACATATTGTATATACATTGGGGTGAATTATGGAGACCAGCGTATTTTTTAACAATAAAACGCAGGCTGTCAGAATTCCGAAAGAGCTTGCCTTTCCGGATACGGTTAAGCGAGTTATGGTGCGTAAAGAAGGAAAAGCCATCATCCTGACGCCGATCGAAGACTACTGGGAAGAGTTTCTGGCGATGGAACCCATTGATGATTTTCCAGAGCGGGAACAACCGGCCTGCCAGGATCGGGAGGACTTTTAATGGCGGAATACATGGTTGATACCGACATTTGTATTGCGGTTTTAAAACATAATCGCCCGGTCATTGATAAGTTTATTGAGCATCAGGGGAAGGTCTATGTTTCATCCATTTCCTGTTACGAGTTGCAGTTCGGCATTGAAAAAGGCGACCCTGAACACAGGCAGGCCAAGGAAAGTAAGCTGTCGTTCTTTTTAGAGGGGGTGAACGTGATCGACTTTGACGGGGCAGCCGCCCGGGAGTCGGCAAAAGTCAGAGAGGAATTGAGAAGGGGGCAACAAATTGGTGCTTATGATACCTTGCTGGCAGGCCATGCCAGAAGCCGGGGGATGGTGATGGTTACTCATAATCAGCGGGAATTTTCCAGAGTTTCCGGATTGCAACTTGCCGATTGGCTGGGCTGAAAAAGAGTGTAGTGACCTGACTATTCCAGAAAATGGCTGGATGGGTGGTAGCTTCGGTGCGCCTCAGGAAAATATTTCAATATTTTTTGATTTAAGGAATCGGGTAGGACAAGCATAAAGCCGACTTTTTCTGGTCGAGAAAATGTAGTGTGCAAAAACCAAGACCCCATCGTTTTCCCAATGTTTCAGGTGATAAAAATGAACGACACCCATAGTAAAGTTATCGGTTATGTACTTTGGATTTTTGGTTTTCTTGGTGCTCATCGCTTTTATTATGGGAAACCGGTAACAGGGACTATCTGGTTGTTCACCCTTGGTGTCTTTGGCATTGGCTGGCTGATCGATCTTTTCCTTATCCCGGCCATGGATCGGGAAGCGGATTTTCGTTTCCATAGTGGTCTGTATGATTACTCTGTTACATGGATCTTGCTGGCATTCCTTGGTGTATTCGGTGTTCACCGCATGTACCTGGGGAAATGGATATCCGGAATTTTGTATCTGTTTACCATTGGCTTTGTTGGTCTTGGTGTTATTTATGATTTTTGGACGTTAAACGACCAGATTTCGATTAAAAATAGTAGAAATAGTTCTGTATCATAAAACTGAAAAAATGGTTTGAAAATTTTAGGGCAAGAATTGAAAGGCAGTTTTTAATCTTCGATGTGTTCAAGATTCAAGACCCGACCTCGGTTTTCGACCCCGGTTTCGGACCCCGGTTTTCCGGAAAACCCTTCCTAACCTGTTGATTTACGAAAAATTATAATCTCCCGGGAACTAACTGGCAGCTTTGCTGCTCTAATACGTTAGTTCAAATTATAAAATCTACTCATTATATAAAAAATATATTCAAACAAAAAAAAGGAACTTACCATGCAGGGACTAGATATGGATGTAAGCCCAGCAATGATGGTACTGAATACTCATAAGAGTGAATGGACTTGTGTCAGCTGGTTTAACAAAATCTCCGATGCTGTTGCCAGTAAAACATATCGTTTTTTTGGGTATGCTGTTGCCACCTTGGTGTCAGTTATTACCTTTATCCCTTCTCTAGCGGTCGATCTTGGTTATGCTGCCAAGAGGCTACATCACAGAAAAATCACGAAGCCCCAAACACCGGTTCAGAATCACATGTTGTCAAGTGGTTCACAAACTCTGATCTCGAACCAGGTATCAGGGAGTGGTTCAAAAACTCCGGCTCCCAGACAATCACCAGCGAGCTCAATTCAAAGCCTCAATGTGACAAATGCCCCCCCTTCCAGCACTGATCAATGTACGTTTGTCGATACTCCAATGCCGATAGTTTCGCCAGATGTAGCAAAAACATTTACGGTTGCGCTCAAAGAGTCTGGTATTGATGAGTCGACCAACATTTACTCGGCTGCTAGTTTAGATGATGTGTTGTTAAGGGGGCAGGAGCAGAGACTGGTGCTTCTTGGCTCAGGGGTGGCTACTCAGTATGGCCTTGATTCAGTTGGTTCTATTGTTGTTCGTAACTCTTCCAGTAAAGGTCTCTTCTTCCAGACAGTAAGTAGTGGCCCAAATGGTGTTCTGGTTTTAGTTTCAGATATTGAAGATATTTTGAGTAGTCGGGCTGATTTAATCATTCCCATTGATCATGAATGTAATTCTTCTTTCATGACGAAGATTGGCTAGGGTGCTGAGGCTGTTGTTTATGATAAGGGAAATGGGCAGGTGCTCTGCGCTGTGGATTGTCATCATTTGGTAAAGTCTGATCCCGAGCTTGATATAAATGCTCAAATTAATGAGACGAGTGTACTCAGGAAAATTCCGGGGGTTGCCAGGAAAAGGTTGCGTAAAATGCTGGCATTGGCTCAATTTGATAATTATGTACATCTGAATGGTTTTAGTTTTTCTCCTGATGGTTGCACTCTTTATATAACCACTGAAAAACTTGAAGAGGTGAATCTCCATCAGTTTGGAGAGGAATATTATAGATCTTTGTTGCGAGACTTTTTCTTGGAATTAAAAGCCATGAAATTGAAAGGTGTTATTCATGGTGATATCTCTCCAAAAAATATCATGGCTCGCAATAAGGATGGGAAGGCCCAATTGGTTCTAATCGATGTTGGTCATGAGCAAACTTTTTATGGTACCAAGGGCTATAGTTTTGGGCGTTCAGGAAGCGATCAGGATATACAATCTGCAGCTCTTGTACTTTGTGATCAGATTAACGCAGAGCGGTTTAAAGCGTATTTTGTAAGAGCGCTTGAGGGTTTCCGGGATCGTCTCTACCAAATGTATCGGAGGGATGTTGGAGGGAGTGAGTTTAGCCTCAGGAATCTGAAGGGGCTTGTTAATTTTATTGTAGAGGATTTTGGGCCTACCGGGTATGACGATAAACAATCTTTAATCAATGAGGTCGCTCGGTTTCTTTCTTGTGAAAATAATATTTTTGACTCTGGTGTTTTTAATAAATACGATATCCGTCGCTTAGCAAACTTAGGTGCTATCGCAGACATTATGTCAGCTATGCCTGCGTTAATGGCGGAGTTTGATAAAGTGAGCGGCAGCACGCTGATCTCTCAAAATGCAGACTACTTCCGTGGTTGGTTCTCGGACAATGCAGTAGCTGGCTGGAAAAAAACAGCGATAACCTCTTCTGAGGATCTGTTGTGTCTAAAAGCTTTGATTGCCTATGAAAAGTATAGAGAACAGTTCTCTAATAATAATTGGTGCATAACTGATAAGGCAAGATCTGAAATGTCCGAGCTTTCAGCTCAGCTGGTTGGTGTGGAGCAAAATACCGTGAGTATTGATCAGCTTATCCGTCTTCTCGAACAAGGGAGGTAACTCTTCGCTAAAACCATAATTCAGGCATCAAAAGTCATGTATTCAACTATCCTTGGTAGATGATTGATATCTCCCCTGAACCTGAATGCTCTTCGGGTCAACTCGGCACTCCCTTCAGTCTTGTTCAAGTCAGCTTGACCAAGCAGGAATACATTGATCTCAAATGGCAGGTCAATCACTCTGTGGGAACGAGATCGTGAGCGCGAATTGACAGCTGCCATTGCCTTGATGAAAAAAGAACATAAGGCTGAAGTCGAGCAACTCAAAGCGCAAAACAAAGAACGCAATTCTCAGCTCAGTCACATGAAACATATGGTCTTTGGTCGCTCTAGCGAAAAGAAAAGTTGCTTCCCAGCGGTATAACGAAGAGCATAGGTACAGCGGACTGAAATTCCTTACGCCGGGTCAAAGGCATTGAGGGGAAATCGCCCGGGTAATACATGTTTCAGTACCAGCCACAGGAAGTCTTCCCCTGGCAGGGTTCGCTTCTCTTTTTTGCCGGTTTCACTATTGAGGTAAGAGAAGGTCACCTTTCTTCGTTTTTGACCGTGCTCCATGAGTGGGATTCTATCAGTGACGTAAAGCAGGTTTTCGGGTCATCGGGTTTGAGTGTGTCGGGGCAACGATCAAAGAAGGCTGCCACCCGTCGCAGTGGTCTGCTGTAGAGATCAATGGTGGATTGGCTTTTGCCCCGGAGTTTCAGGGTGGTGAGGTGTTTTTGGTACAGTTTGTCAAATCGAATTTGCTCAGAACGTTCCATGTTGCTTCCTTATACTAAGCCGCGCCGGAGTGGTACGGATATCAGGAAGTATTGGAAATGGTGGGGTGGCTGGAATGAATAAACCGGGCTGCGCCGGTTTTGCAAGAGGTTAGCTGCTTAATCATACTCTGATAATACAAGGAACTACTTATAGTAAATATTGTCCGATGGCTTTAATTTGGTTGTAGTAAGCAGGAAAAATATTATGGAAGCAATTCCCAAAATCGTGGAAACCGAGTCGCCTCACTTGTTTCAAGCTGTTTCTGTCCTGACAGATGACAGGTTCATAGCATTTTCACGAGAGTGTCGCAGAACCACTGCTAACAGAGTTATTATTGAGGTTGACGGGAAAGTATTTAACACCAGACCTGATATATTTGAAGGTGTTAAGGTTGTAGATTTTGACTCCTGCCAAAGTAACTACGCTATGAGGTTTGAAGAACAGAAAGGAAGAGTACCCTCTTCTTATTTTCCAGAAAATAACAGAAAAGCCCATGCAGGTATTTCAGTAGAGGTATCTGCTACTTTATTTCCAGATCAATATGACCGCTTAAAAAAGCACTACGATTTTTTTAGCATGAAAGATGAGCAAGCGTCAGAGTTTGATTTGGTATCCCAAAATGAAGGCTTGCCAAAACAGTTAAGTGGTTATTGTATCGCGTATCTGAGTGAGTATTCCTTTAGAATCAGGCAAAAGCCTGTAGATTATTTAACTTCTGAAGAACTAGAATGTATTGGTGAAGATCAGTTAATCTTGAATTCCCCCGGTATTGCAAAAAACCTATATTTAATCCAGCATGGCGAAACTATTGATTTTCATTTTATTAAATTCTTGAGTAACGCCGACAACAATAGTGTCATATTAGTTGAAAATAAAAATGGAGAACGATATGTATTAAAACATATGTGGGGACGAATGACCGAGTTTAAACAAAACTACCCTGAAACTTTTACTGCATTAACTAGTGTCAGACAAGCGTCACTAAACAAAGGGTTGCTTAGTGAAGTTGGGTCAGACATCAGTGTCACTCCCGTCGTAAGTACATACAAGTTCGCCTGTGTTCCAGTGCATGGTCTCAGTTATGGCGAACTGGCATTTTTTAAAATGGTGCCGTTTGTTGAAGGCTTGACATTACATCAGGCAAAAGTAAAAAATGCATTTAAATCAGAGGAGTTCAACTCTATATATAAGAGAATGGCTCTATATTTGGCTCGCCTTCATACTAGTTCATATCAAACTCAAGTATTAAGAGATTCATTTGGAAAATGTATAGATGTAAGTGTTCCACATATGCATAACCATCCACATTCTGACAACTGGTTAATTAATACAGATAGCCATCAATTATATCTAATAGATTGGGATCAATATACAGATTACGTAAAAACAACACCTTCTCCTTGTCTGAAAACTGAGTTGAAACAACTTATGCAAGATATTCCATCTGAATACAAAGAAACCTTCAAGTCAAACTACATAGAAGAATGGGGAAGAAGAAATATGGGCATTAGAAGTTCAGATAAAAAGGAGTTTATTGAATTGCTCTGTAGAGTGCTATAAGTAACACATCCTGCAAGTCAGCAGCTAACGGTGGGTCAGCAATTCCCGCTGACCATATCTCTGTAGCCGCATAAATAGATTATCCAGGTGACTATTTTTCAAGGTTGAACGAACCCTGGCTACTTTACAGCCAACATATCAGCAAGTTCAGAACACAGGATACACAGGGCTACCGGCGTTATCTCATGTGGTGTCAACAACCAGCAGGCTGTCCGAGAATAGACTGCCCTACTGCGGTGGCAGCAAATTGGTCTAAAAATTCCGTTTTGTTCGGTAAATAGCCCCGCTATTCACCGAACAAAACGGAATTTTTATCCTCAATTTTCTGCCATCCTCGCTACGGGCGCTATTCTCGGACAGCCTCCTAGGTGTTTTAAGCTGACACTCCTGCCACCAATAATCGCTGTGTACACATCTTCCCAGTTATCGATGAAAAACCAGTCAAATAAGCCTCGTATCCCAAGCCATAGCGCTTTTTGGACTTCTTTGCTTCAAGAGCTTGCAGGAAGAACTTGCAAGCCAGTTGCTCTATCTGGTTAATGAGAAAGGCGGTGAAAGTCAGGCAGGCTAGGTTGGTGGCCAGGTGCTGCTCTCCGTGCCCGTAATTGTGTTCGAGATGGTAGCCCTGTGTTTTCAGTGTGTTAAACGTCTCGTTCTCAATTTTCCATCTGGCGCGTCCTCCTCGCATGACTTTCGCCACGTTCTCCAGGGTGAGTTTGATATCGGTAATCCAGGTATTGACGTACTTCTTGTTACCCTTCGGATCAATTTCTACGTATTCGAGATAGTTGACCAGCGTCTCTTTATGGGACTTGTTAATAGGAACATCGTTCACGAACCGGAACCAGTGTCGGTATCCCTTCTCATCGGTATACTGATAGCGCACCACTTTATCCGCCTTATCCAGTTCATCGACTGATTCATAAAGTGAAGGATGAGAGGTGTCCTTTGCCACCATAATGAAGCTGTATCCGTAGGATTTCACCAGGTTGATGGTGGGGCCGTCAGAGTAAAGGTCATCACCGTTCAGCACCAGTTTGAGGTGCGGGTGCTCTCTGGATATGTTCGATAATAGTCGCTTAAGCGCCGTTTTTTCACAGTCATTCTTTGAGGCATTCACCTGCTGAATGATGGGCTCCGGCATCAGAGGCAGCACTTCCTTCTTACCCGGTTTGACCAGGCAGCAAGCCAGTAGCTGATGATAGTACTGGGGATTTTTGCTATCCGGTTTTTTGACACAATCCCGGTCAAACTGCAGTAATGACGGATACTTCAAATGCATGACGGCAAGGCCGCTCATGATCGCATCATGAAGCGAGATTGCATCCTGGCTCTTCCCTGGACGGAAATCCGGTATTTTTGCAGCTTCTTTAGAAACGATGCTGATCAGTTTTTCGGCAACTGTTTTTCGATTAGATGTAGGCACAGTAAACAACAATAGTCATGTAATGCAGGATATTTTACCCGATAGTCTGCGATTTCAGAACTGCCGGATCTGTCTACAAGACTTGGTATTATTGACCATAATCAATTTAGCGGGAATTGCTGATAGGGGGCAAAAGAGAAAACCGGCAAACCTAATAAAAATACGGGGAACTCGGTTGCAGAAAACAGGTCAAACAGACACGTTGACATTGAACTCAGGTATTTCAATATGAACACATTATCAGGAACACTGAAACTTGATACACCAATGCCTGAATTTGAGTTTGTCTATCCGCATCCACTGGCTTTGATTCCGGATCCTTCCAAGCAAAAAAAGTTTGCCTGTTTATATACAGAGCCAAGGCCACATATTCTCTCCGATCCTTATCAGCTGCCATGCGGACACATTATTTGTAAGCCATGCATAGAAAAAAATATTAAAGACAGAGAGATAACCTGCCCCTTGGCTGAATGTAACAGCCGCATAAATATAAAAGATATTTTTGTCGATGCAGCTCATGCGAGAGACATCAATGGTCTTGTTGTCGAGTGCCTGGAACCAAAATGCAGCTGGAAAGGAGAGTTTAAAAATTATAAGCAAGTTCATGTCTATAACTGTAGTGGATCACCACGGTATATGATAGAAGAAATAAAATACTTAAAAAAGCGATATGAACACAACATACAAATACAGCCTGAAAGTAACACTGATTCAGACGCCTTAAAAGAAGAACTGGAGAATACGATTCAGGAAAATAAGAGGCTGACAGAGCAAGTCCAGTCACAAAACCAGAAAATCAAATTACTTGATGGGGAATTGGAAGCAGCTAAATCTGAGAATTGCTCATTGTCAACCGTCATAAGTACAATTGTTAATGATCAACAATTGTCCGTACGTTCCGGATATAACAGCCATACGCCCAACATCGAAACGAAAGCCGGAACCCCGAAGGTCAAAATGGATAATGTATCAAAGGTGGTTCCACCAGCAACTGTCACTCAAACATCTGCATCTGCAGGAGCAGGGAATATTATCTATTCATGGCAATTTGATCATGCTGAAAACTTAAATAAAACGGCTGGGATAATACAGAACAGTGAGCCATTCCAAATCAATAACCATACTTTTCAGTTGTTATTAGTAAAACAAAGTCATGAATACCTTTCTTTGTACGTTCGTGTGATCAACGGAGACAATGATGGCAAAGCCGAGTGGCCCTGCAGTGAATCCATGAAATTTATTATGAAAGATCACAGCAAACATAAGACAGACATTATAAGGACGATTCATCTATCACGAGCTCCGGGCGAGTGCCGAAGCTCCCCGGGTAAGGCCCCTCATCCTCTCGTAGGCTTTAAAGAATTTTGCAGACTGTCCACTTTACAACCCCCGAAAGGGGATTATCAACGCTGCTATTTGGATTCCGATAGCAAGACAACGATAGATGTGCTGTCAGCCGCTCAGATCAAACCCAATTTTTTAAATTCACCATACGACGTGATTGAAGGTATCGGCCTGATCAGCTGGCCCATCCGAAATTACTCACAAAAAGTTAACGGTAACCGATACAGTGATCATGTATTAGAGAGCCCGGTTTTTTATACGTCATATGAAGGATACTGCTTCAAACTCATCCTGAATCTTGAAGGTACCTACCGATCAAATAAAACCAGGGCGGTAATCTGCGCACAGGTTATGCCAGGCAAGCATGACGAAAAACTGACCTGGCCGGTATCCGGAGGAATAAAAGTTTCACTACTGGATAGAAGACATACCATCGAAAACCATCAAAAAGAGGACATATCAACTGTTATACCAGTGAACTCGAAAAATAGAGTGGTACAAGTTAAATCCTGTTATGACGAACATCAAGCACGAACTGATACTATAGATTTCTTTCGTTTAATGCCACTTCAATCGGACCAAAAGGATCTTGGCCAACCTATTTATAAATTTAATGATGAGATTGTCATTAGGGCCGAGTTTATTCCGTTTTGAATTGGATAGTCCTGTGACCAAACGGCCGAGTGTCTTTGAAAGTTATATTTCCAAGCTTGCAAAGAGTTAAGATGTCGAGTTTAAAAAAGGCAGGTTGTCAACGCTGGTAAACAATGCAGAAGAGGCTGACCAGATTCTGTATCTGCCAGATTTTGAAACGTAGAAAATTACACAGTAATTTGGTGACTGAAGAGGCTAATATCCGTAGTAAACTTCACGATTGGTATCAGAGCAAAGATTGAACCATTTAATAATTCAACGGTCAATATTATCAACGCAGTCTCTCGTCGACTGCTGGAGGATGGTAAAACACGGAAACCTACAGCGTATTATTATCCTGCAGTCAGGTTCAGGAAAATGACTACTCCGCTTTGTTGTTTACTTTATAGAGAAACTGTAAACCTCCAGGAACCCAATCAAAGAGTCCGTTGATATGCAACCTCAAAATAATAACGTTTACAGTTTGGATATTGTCTATCCAGGTGTTGACAAGCCCGAAGTGGCTGGCGCTGCTGCTGGTGGTGTTATTGGTTGCTGTGCAGGGCATGCGGTTGAAGGGTGTATCATAGGTGCAACCCTGGCCAAATTATATGGAGATTCTCTGAGCGAACCTTATCGGATAAATACAGGGGGAATAGGATACAGCAACAGAACCATTAGTCTGCATATGCCAACCATACAACGCATAAACAGAGACTAATTGAAGATAAAAATTTGGCGCTGTCAGGGCCTGTTGACGCTTCGTTGCGTGCTCAGCTTTAACGATATCAAATATTTTCGCTGCGGCAAGTATTCGAAAAACATCTATTTTACTGCCAAAACGCCAAAAGCAATAACAGCTTCCGTTCAAACCCTGATATCCAGCCAAACCGCAACATCTGCTTAAACCACAACGGCAGAAGCAACGTCCGACATGCAGCAGAAACTTGTTTAACAGGAAAAATCAGAATGAGTCAGTAAACAGGAAAGACTTGATTATTTCCGTTTTTATACCAGACTCGACTTCTGGCCATATTCGGGAGACAGCCAGTATTTTTTAACGGATTCTTTTGAATGAACATTTTTTAAATGAAATGTACAAAAAAAACACTTTGAAATATTTACCATGATTTCCGTAACTCCTGAACATCTCAAGTCATTCACGCCCACTGCGTCACCCGTTCTGGTCTGTCACCACCTGTCCATGCAGCCTCGCAGTGACGAGTTATTCAATGGTCGTCAGTTGGTCGTGTGCGAAAACCCCGATACTCGACTCATCCGTTCCTCTGATTGTCAATGCGATACGCTGTTTCGTGATGATGCTGACATTCAGGAATTAGATACGCTGTTACAAAACCGGGCTATTGATATTCATGCGAAAAAAGCCCGGTATACAATCCGGGCTTCAGCGTATGGGCCCCGAGAAATGGTGTATTGGCGCTCTCCACTGAGAGAACTTAACCCAAATATACTGGAGCAACTGCAATGGTACCTGAGTAAAGAGGGGGTTGATATCAATCAGCCCATCAACCAGACGCAGCAAACCTTGTTGCATCAGTTCTGTAAAGCGAGCTGTCTCTATCACCGGGAGCCGGAAACGCTGCACTCTGTGCATCCTGATACAGTGGTGAAATTACTTTTGAGCCATGGGGCGTCGCTGCTTCCCGATTGCGCTGGTAACACACCATTACACCTTGCCTGCAATGTTGGAGCTAGCCCGGAGCTTATGGAAATATTGCTGACAAAGGTCAATGGCCGCCCGGAAATCCTTGACGCAGTCAACAACGACAGGAAAACAGCCCTGTCCGAGGCGCTCAGTTCTTCATCATGGGTTGGTATAGCGGTGCTTCTGTTGCGCTCCGGAGCCAGTATCGGTGACGCCGACAACAGATATCATTACAGTCCGCTTCATGCAATGATAGAAAATCAACAACTTACCAGTGAAAAACTGTACTTCCTTACTCGCTACGGGTTAGATATCAATAACTGCTTCAGTGAAGGCATACTCCCTTTCAACGAGTTTGTCAGGGATATGTATTACTGTAACTTCTACTTTGATTCCGATGTACTTCTTTATCTGTTAAAGGCAGGGTTGGCCCTGAACCGCCTTGATTGTTATGGTCAGTCCCTGCTTTCCATGTGTTTCAATGTTTTTGCCGGAAATATCGATTATTATCGAAAGCTTGAATTGTGTTCTTTTGTCTTGAAAGCTGCTTATAAATACCATTTTCCAGGAAATATTGATGCACTGAAAGGCGCTGTTTCGGATGCGTTAATAGAAAAACATGCCAAGGATATCTGGACACTGTTAACACGCTTTTCGGATGTTTTTTATCTCATTGATAACACCATCGAAATCATTGCCAGCGACTTGAATGCGCAAAATAAAAAGAAATTGGAAGGGTGGTTGAAACAAGCCAGAGACAGGTATCCTCCGGATTGGAACCTTCGCCCTTTTGTCTACCAGCCCTGTGAACCGTTTGCGCACTCTTGCAAAAATTCTTTTATGCGTCACATGGACGCTGTTTATAATGCGGTAACCCCCGATTTTGCCCGGGTTGGGCTACTGGAATCAGATCTGGATCGCTCTGAAATAACAGAGATTAATGAGGATTCTGATTGTGATGATACTGAAGACCATCAGGGCAATCATTCAGTACGATATTCAGATATTCATTTATATGACTGGCTTTTTGACTATCAATTTGCAGCATTACGTCAACTGCTTGTGTCACATAAAGAAATTCATAAGACTATCAGTCAATATAAAAACAAGCTTGTGGGTGAGTTATCCATTGACAATAAAGAGAAACTTGATCAATTACTCAGGGAGACTACTTTGGTTGGTGAGAGTTAACGATATGACCCATTAAAATTCTCCACTGTTTTGGCCTCAGTCAGTGCAGGTTTTGAGAGTTGTCTGAAATGGTCATGTACTTGAATGAATGTTTTCAGGGTGATTTGCAGAAGTCTCTCCATAACGGTTGGAGATCAATGAATATCGTAAAAAATTTCCGGAGGTATTCAATGTACACACAGGCTTTAAACGTTCTCAAACACACAAGACAACTCACCAACAGCCAATTTTCAGCAATGGCTGCCAACTCACTTCGAAATGAAGCCGGTAACAAATTGTTTTCGGGGCGGGTTGTTTTTGGGCAAGCCATACAAAACCTGCATATGTCGGCCCGCTCTGAACGGTGTGATTTTTCTGATGATAAATACAGGCCAGGGGATGAGTGCGACCATGTTGAGATAAATATCAGGGATGATTCACCATTTCCAGACAACGGTGATCATTACTGTGAATTTATCAACGACAAGAAGTCGGGAGCTAATAGTTACAGCCGCTTTGGAGGACCAATTATGCATTCAGTCACCCCTGACGATCTCAAGGCATTCAAGCCCATTGCATTACCCGTTGTGGTCTGTCACCACCTGTCACTGGAGACTAAGACTGCAGAGGTATTTAATGGACGTCAGTTGATAGTGTGCGAAACCCCGGATACACGGTTAATCCGTAGCCCTGATTGCCAATGCAATACTCTGTTTCGAGGCAATGCTGACATTCAGGAACTGGATACGCTATTAGAGAGCAGGGGTATTGATATTCGTGCGAAAAAAGTTCAGCACATAACCCAGACTTCGGAGTATGGGCCCGATGATACCGTGTATTGGAATTCTCCACCGCGAACAGCTGACCCCAATATACTGGATCACCTGCAATGGTACTTGAGTAAAGAGGGTGTTGATATCAATCAGCCCATCAATCAGGCGGGGCAAACCTTACTGCACCAGTTTTGTCGAGCGAGCTGCCTTCATTCACGCAGTGGCGGACAGATGTATCAAGTGAATCCTGATACCGTGGTGGAATTGCTGTTGAGCCGTGGTGCCGAACTGGTTGCTGATCGCTTTGGTAACACGCCATTACACGTTGCCTGTCAAACTGGTGCCTCCCTGGCGCTTATGGACAGGTTGCTGGAAAAGGCCGGTGGCCGTCAGGAAATCCTTGATGCCGTTAACAGCAGCGGGAGGACAGCGCTGTCTGAAACGTTGAGCTTAACGTCATTGGTCGGTCTTGCTGTGCTTCTGTTGCGGGCTGGAGCCAGTATCGACAACGCTGACAATCGTTACGAAAACAGTCCGCTTCATGCAATGATGGCGAGTCGGTTTCTCGACAGTGAAAAAATCAATTTGCTGACCCACCATGGGTTAGATATCAATAAGCACACCAGCGATGGAAAACTCCCTTTCAATGAACTGGTCCGGAACATTAACACCTATTACTTCTATCGTGTTTCTGACACGCTTCTCTATTTGATAAAATCCGGGTTGCATCTGAACCGCCTTGATCATAATGGCCAGTCCCTGCTTGCCACATGTTTCAGTGTTTTTGAAGATCATGGTGACTATTTTCGCAAGCTGGAATTGTGTTCTTATGTCCTGAAAGCCGCGTATAAATACAATTTTCCGGGAAATATCGACACTCTGAAAGGCGCTATTTCAGATACGTTAATAGAAACCCGGGCAGATGATATTGGAAAACTGTTAACCAGTAATGCGGACGTTTTTTATCTGATTGATAACACCTCTGACGTCATTGCCGACAATTTGAGTGCGCAAAATAAAATGACACTGGCAGCGTTGCTGGCAAAAGCCAGAGATATGCACAGCCCGGATATACGTCTTTACCCTTTCGTCTACCTGCCTCGTGAGCCTTTTGCCCACTCATGCAAAGATTCCTTCATAAGCCAGATGGAAGCTACCTATAACGCACCGAGAAGTGATTTTGCCAGGGTTGGGTTAGATCCAGAGTCGGGTGATTCTGTCGTACGGGACAGTCATGATTGGGGCGAATCCAATTGCCATGAGACAGAGGACTCTGAAGACGACGACGCTATTGACCATTCAGACATTAGATTATATGACTGGCTGTTTGAGCATCGGTTTGAAGCATTACACCAACTGCTTTCGTGCGATAAAGGACTTCATAAAGCTATCTGTAAACATAAACTCAGTCTTGCAGGTGAATTATCGGATGATAATCAGGAAAAGCTCGATCAATTGCTGCTGGAAACAGGTTCGATGGGTAAATATTAACTAAGATTTAATATTTTCAGGCTATTGTATTGTTATTAATGCACGATTAAAGACCTGCTTATTTTCTGTTTGGTCAAAAGCTGGTCAACCCTGAACCGGGTCTCAGCAGTAACTGGTCGATCATCTGTGCATTATTAGTAGGTATTTATTGATGTAGATCAATTCTTTCGCTTCGGTAAATACGTAGCATAGGCTTAATCATTGAGTGTTTGCCGAAGTCGGTAACGATTGTTTCGGTGCCTGGTAATAAGAACACCAAATACTCACTCTCTGTCTAAGAATAAATACCACCTCAATAATAATAAAAAACGCAAACAGCTGATGGTTCAGCACTTGCAGCCTTGTCCCTGGCAAGGTTTTTTATTATGTGATACGGGTACTTGCAGTACCCGTATTCAGGCGAACAGGATGATACGCCAACGCAGGAACAGCTGCCACAAATCAAATTAACCCGTTTTATCGATAGCCCTGCTGGTAGTTGATTACTTTTGTCAGTCATTTTGATTGGTTCCGGTTTTCGAGTGTACTTATGCACAGCGTCTGAAATACCGGGTTGTTTGGTTTAAGGGCCTATATAAAAGAAGGAGCGGTTACCAGTGGCAAATGTCTTACACGGAGTATGGTGATTCCCTGACTGTAAATGATAAGTAAAAGCCTCAGAATGGAAGCCGTCAGTTGAGACAGGAAGTCAAAGCAGCCAGGAAGGTGGATGGCTGACAAATCAGGGATGTGACATGGCAGGGAGCCAGTGGACAGGATGTCCGGATTTTCAGGATGAAGGCTGGGCAGGGACTTTAGTAGGGCAGGATGCCTAACCAATTGGACAAGAGTCCATAGGTAAAAAAACAGATCCGGGATGGATCTGTTTTTGTTTGTGCCTGGTATTCTTCGACTCCGCTTCAGGGTAGATCAAGTTCTAAGCCGGGAAGTTAATTTACTACTGTTCCAGAACGCATGGCCAGTGCTTGCCATTGCTCCGGGGTAAGTCGGGTAAGCTCATTTCTGGCCCTGGCGACAAAATCCCCGTAGGGCTTATCTCGCATTGAGGCAAGTTCCTCTGCGGCCGGTTCACCCACTTTTTTGTCATTCACCGGAGCCATGATTAACAATCCACTCATTTCAAGACAGCCATATCTCTGCTTTTCAGGCACATATTGAGGATTAACATTGGCATTTTGATTTCTGGGAAAAATGAAAGAGTGCAAGGAGTTATTATCGTCTACCCAATAGACCACGTTGTAGCCGCCAGCACCGCAGACATCGCTTTTGCTTAAGTATTTCAGAGTATTATTAAAGACTTGCTCAAATTCAGCAGGATTCTCCCCCGCGATATGTATTCCTGAAAAATGTGCCGTGTTATGGGCTTGATCACCGGTCATCCAACGAATCGTGGTTTTCCCATGCTGTATTACCGGCAGGTCAGCCTCCAAAAAGAGTTGTCCGTTATCCAACGCTTTGCGCAGGGGCAAATTCTCCTTCATTGCATGGATATGAAGATGCGGCTGTGAGTTTCCCCTGTAGCCACTATGGGCAAATGTATAGGCCGGTCCCATGGCTTTTGCCAAATCAAAGAGCTCTGAACTTTTAACAAACATGTTACTTTGATCAAGATGTTCTGTGGGTTTTATCAACCAGCATTCGGAACTGTAAGGCCGGAAATTGGAAATGATGGTCATGCCCTCGGTGCGGATTTTCAGTAGCCTGGAATCGTTATTGCATAATGCACAGGGCTTTCGCGGGTGACTCTGCCCTTTGTTATTTTCAAATGATCCCTGAATGGATTCATCGAATGTATAAAGCCTGTTAGGAAAGGATCTGAATTTCAGATAAGGGTTGTCTTGTACCAGGCCATCCTCACGCAGCAACTGATTACATAGGGTGTGCTGTGCCTGACGAGCCATTATCTTCAATACAGGGAAGATTTCACACGGGTCATCAGGCGTTATGATCTTGACGGAATCGACTGCCTGAACATGTTTGTCGATAAATGTAAGGATTTCCTGATTAGCAGTATCTTTAAGGTCGGGGTAGTTATCAGTATTTGGTATAAAAAAGTGTTGAGCAATGTTCACTTCCACCTCCTTGTTGATGGACTAAAAATGCATCAAGCCATGTGGCCATGTTTATGCGCTTTGAAAGAACGGTATTTTCAATCATGGCTGTTTCAACTTTGGATCCATCAAATAGATTTGAACACTCCTTGGCTGATTCCATCACAATCTGGATTAGCCTTATGTCCTTTTTTTTGAATAGTCTGCCTGCTACTAAACCATAACGAGTAAATGTAAGGTTACAAATAACAAAGTGGTTAGCAATACTAACGGCCTTCAATGCTTTGATGGTTCGCAAGGCCCTGCTTGACGGAACGAGAATTTCTTAAACTATTGAGGGTATCAATACTTTCCATATTACTGTCTGGCATAATTTGGTCTGTGTTCTCACATGCTGCACCTCCACCCTATCAAGGTGTCACCGCTGAGGGAAATTATATCGGGCTGGAATATCATGGCTTTGATATTGTCGATGATGATCCTGTGCGGATGGCCATGCGGCAAAAAGGCCTGGAAAATATTTTTACTGGTAAAGGTTTTCGCCTGGCCTTTCCTTTGGAATCTGTATCAGCTATTGAGTCGGCTAAACAGTTAAACGACAAAATCACATCTTTATCCGCCGGGATATCGGATTCTATTTTCTCTGCAACGTGGCAACAGCGAAAACCTTTTCGCCTGTTTAACTCCGATGTGAAACGATTCCAACTCTACGGCAGGCTCCCATCCCCGGCAAACCGCCCGCCGGTGTACAATGATGAAGGCCAGCCATTGGCAAAACCCGACTTAACCACCAGTATTATCAAAAGAAATGAGGGGTTTTATAAAAACAGTAACTGTTTTTTCTGCCACAGTGGCGTGAGTGCCGGTATTGTCAGTGCCGGTCAACCCAATGCCCATATCGACCAACCAGGCTATGCTGCTGAGCTGACTTTCCTGATCAGTTTTGCCAAATTACTGGAAAGGCACCTTACCTTATGTTGCCGATATTTCCGAGATTCTGGTCTATGCGGACAACACAACATCCCCGGCCTATCCCGGCAAGCTTGATGCAGAAAAAGTCAAATTGGGTAAACAGTTATTTCACAGTGAAACAACGTCCAGATCCGGTCACAGGCTGGATTGCTTTTCCTGCCACGGCCGTTACCAGAAAGAAACCGATTTTGATACACCCGGGGGTTACACCGTTTACTACGATGATTTGGATCCGGACCGTAGATTGAAAAATGTCGGAACTGACCCTGAATACGCCAGGTTGCTGCTATCCTTCACCCCCCTGAACAAAAAGGGTGGCTTGTTAGCCCAGTTCTTTGATGACCCGGAACTGATGCCTGAGGCCTTCTTGCCTGAAAAAGCAGGCTACATAGCACCGCCATTGGATGGTGTATGGGCTTCAGCACCCTATTTTCACAATGGCTCTGTGCCCACACTGTACCATGTCCTGAAAGCCGATGAGCGACCTGCCATCTGGAGTCGTACCAATACAGACCCCTTTGCCTACGATCTGGAAAAAGTAGGCCTGCTTTACCAGGAAAAAGATATCTCCCCGGAAAACTATGCCCGTTGGAAAGCCGCTGCCAAAGACAACCCCCGGAGTGAGGAAGCCAGGGAATTCAGAAGATGGTACAACACATCCGGAATGGGTCGATCCAATCAGGGGCATGACTGGTTTAGCGCCATTCTGGACAATGACGAGATTTATGCCGTGGTGGAGTTTCTGAAGTCATTAAGCGGACCGACCATGAAAAATGGCATGCCAAAACCCAAACGGTATTATCAGCTTGAGCAATAGCGTCTGCTGAAATGATAAAACGGGTCAGCCTCCCGGTTTCTTGCCCTGAAAATTGCCGTAAGATAGATGGGTGCTCTTTTTTTTAAATGCGAACTTTCCAAGTGGTTAATAGGCCTTCTTAAGGTAGACATTCAGCCCCGTCAACTCGTTAAATTTACGGTGTAGATCCGCCTGGGTATCGCAGTTTCCATCACCAGCGAGGGCATCGATCAGTGAGAGGATAAAATCCAAAGGACGGATATCTCGCTGTCGTATAGTAAAACCAGGCTGTCCCGCCATGCTCAGGAGTTCTGACCGATCGAAACAAAACAGGTCAACAGTTTTTTTCAACTAATCTACTATTTGCAGTACTCATCTTGTTCAGCCTTGATAATGATTTGGAAGCTTTATTGTGGCTGTTCAAGGTGAGTTCTGCTGCTGGAAATGAACCTTTCTTGAACTTAATGTCTACCATAAGAGGAGAGTCAGAGCAATGCAGCCAGCAGGGGGAATAACACCGATATTACCTAATCCCCCGGGGGGAATTGATAAAACTACCAGAGTTCAAGTTGAAAAGGATAATCCCCCAACAGGCGTAGAAATTAGAATACCCTTTGTCCAGAGCTTGTCATTACAGCCTGCAGAAAGCACAACACCACCAGAAAGTTTACACACCAAAAGGATGGTAAAACTAAACCAGGTTCGCCCCATTCTTGGTCACCCTTCTGCCAAATCCTGTGATGAGGAAGCATTGTTGGAACCATCTGATCAACTGCCGACACCTCAAATGGTGATGGATATACTAGACCTGCCATTTCTTTCGAAGGAGACTTCATCGTGTCAGCACACCCATCTGTATAATTCATCCACAGCCCTGATAAACCTGATAAAACAGGGGGATACAGAAAAAGTAAAAGAATGCATTACCAATAACCCCTTTTCCTTAGCCATTGAAGATGCAGAGGGTAACTCAGTCCTGCATCTGGCCGTGTTGCACGGGCATGAAAACCTATGCCGACTGTTGGTTGATCGGGCTCAGTACCTGTTGCAGGTAACCAATAATAACGGTGAACGACCTCTGCATATTGCAGCCAGAACAAAACAAAACAATTGTTTGAACTTTTTACTGAATAACTGCCCCAGCTTCTTATTACTGGAAAATGAACTGCTGTTTCCTGACAAATCAGGACTAACACCGGTACACCTGGCGGCGAAATACGGAAATAAAGCCGGTTTAAAGACCATGCTTGATTATGGAATTGGCAAGTATTTGTTGACCAAGGCTGATTCCCCTATTTGGGGCGCGATAAAAAATGGGCGCATAGAGTGCGTGGCAGTCATTCTCCGCTATTTACATACTGCTGGTGTTTTTTATCAAACATACTGCGTTCTTCGCTATGCTGTTGAGTGTGGCCGGTTGGATTGTGTCAAATGGCTTGTACAAAACTATCCAGACTCTTTCACCCCTAAAGATCCTGATTTAAAAGGCTTAAGTTCTCTAACCCAGTTAGCTGTAAAACATGGTTATGATGAAATTTTACAATACCTTCTTGAGCAGCCGTTCTTTATCAAACGACTGACGAAAATGGAATATGCTGCTGAATTTAGCACTAAAGAGAAGGGTGTCTGTGCAAAACTGATCAGAGATGCCCGTGAGAAAGTGAAGCAACCTTTTCGTCCGGTAAAGAATTTTGATAAAACACTATTCCAGCAAACCTGGCAGCGGGAAAAAAATAAGATTGCCAATAAAAATACCATGGTAGAAAAGCAAGCCTCACGACAGTATTCGCATCCATTATTTGATCACCTGGATGACAGCCTGTCCGGGAGTACATCATCCACCCAATATCTGTCACGGGCCAAAGCTTTAATAAGCGCGTTGCCGGAAATAGGGGTTTATGTACGTTGCCCCGTGTATGAAGATAAAAATGAAGAACAAGGTCGATTCTGGGCCATGGGTGATGCCACGGCATCTGTCGAACTGATTAAGGCCCTTGTTGCTTTGGGCGCAAAAACGATCCATGTACAACTGTCACCGCCGGATGATAGTGACCTTATTAAACGACAAAAATTTAATAGTGAAGAGCAGATAAGATATGTCAAGAAGCAGCGTATAGCGTTATCCAAGCTGGCTTACTTACTGCCGGGAATAAAGATTAGACCGGGTATTCAAGAAATTTATATAGACGACACCAAGGTTATCATTTCCAGCTGTAATCTGCGAAGTGAGAATAAAATCAATGCTGCCGTTACCCTCTCATTTCTCGAAGCCGAAGCAATGTGCCAGCAATTAGGGTATGTGCAAGAGTCCTATATTAGTTTAAAACCCTATCGTTTTTACTCTGAACATGAAGCGATGTATCTGGATACCGATACATCAGTTACAACGAATAATAACAATAACGGTCACCTCCTGTGGTCACTGCTTTACAACTCTTTCATGTCCATTTTCACTTATATCAATAACGACAACAGTTCAATGCCCGACTGTAATATCCACCCTTTGCATCTACCGGTAAACTCCATTATCCCCAGTGGTGATCTACAATCAAAGGAAGCTGAAATATCGACCGAAGCCTTCGATAGCCATCAAGGAACATTAGTCTCTGCTATTAACCATCTTTGTGATTTATCCGCTAAAGGGAAACTACAAACCGCTGTAGTTTATGGTTTGCATCATAATGTACTGCACCACTTGAAAAAAACGATATTAACCAATTGGCTCAGCGCTATTAAACTAAACCAGGGTAAGGTAACGGATGCTCACCCGGTGGTGGTGACCACCACCCTCAGCGCTTTCAGAGATGAAGACAGGGAAGAAAATGGCAAGAGTGTGTTAAGCGAAATCGCGAGAACCACAGGTTTCACACTGATTGACTTTCGGGACCAGCAAGACCGGGCCTCTCTGATGGCGGCAGGCAAGGGCCAATTGTTTCTGTGTCTTATGCCCAGTTTGCCAAGGCAGGGTTTCAACAAACTGGTGCAAAGCTCCCGGTTCCCGGTGTTAAGTGAAGGTGCCAACCTGACCACGACCCTGTTGCAAAATGGCCAACCCCATCTTTCTCTCCTTCCCCACGGAGATACGCCGGTGGCCCAGGACATGGGAGTACCGCTGGAGGCTTTAAAGGCCATGGCCTTTTCCTGCAAGTTGCAGATAGAAAAGAAAGGAGCGGAGATTGAAGTCCTGAAAAAATTGTCAGACCTTGCAAGGAAAGGCGACTATACAGAGGCACTCTCTTATATTGACAAGATAAAGACAAAAGACTTTGAAAGTGGACCTTTGGGCTTTGTCTGGAATGATCCTCAACCCTCACCTTTGCAACTACGACCAGTCACCATTATGAGCCTGTTACAGAAAGGAGCCAAACTGGGCAGCATTGAAAAAAAAGCGCTACTCGAAGCGCTTGACCCTTCCGATAAAGCTTTCGCCGATTATATCCACAGCTGCCTGGATAAGGACTCAATCACAACCCATCACTTCAGGTTGCAGCAAATGCATGTTAATAAGCCTTTTAACAATAAGGTGGTGGCAGCGCTGCTCCAGTTTGGACGCTATAAAAAACTGCTGGCCTGAGAAAATTCCACTGAATGGATGGATTAGACATGAACCGGCATCGTTCACAGCTGGTAACAGCTCCCGGGCTCCTCCTTCGAACACCAAGCAAAATAGTGGCTTTGGGCTTGGCGACAAAATGAAGATCAGAGTGCATATGGAAGTTGACAAACACATCCGGCATAAATATTATTCACCTCGTTCCTTGCCGGTATAGCTCAGTTGGTAGAGCAACTGACTTGTAATCAGTGGGTCCCGAGTTCGACTCTTGGTGCCGGCACCATACACAGCAAAGCCCGTAGCGTTAGTAAGCACTTCGGGCTTTTTGCTATCTGAAGGTTTAGTCCCCGTTCTAGTCCCCGTTTCGTATACGATGAAAATTTCATCTCACCTGCCTATTCTTGTTTCCAGCTTGTTGCAGGAAATACTTTTACCACGATGAAAGCAAAATGTTTTGATTACCGCTGAAAGGTATGACTGATCCAATGCCCTGATCGGATATGAAGGCTACGACTTTCAGCGAAACTGCGTTACCCTGGTAAGATCCAAAGGGACGACAGGGGATGGTAAAGATGTACGCTATACCCGTGGCAGTTAGGGCAATGGCCATCTTGCAAACCTTAAGAAAAATGGCCGGTTCATAATACCCATGGCTCTTTTGTTCAGGGCTTGGATCGTTGCGGAGCCAATAAGTGGGAGTTGGGATCGCTTACCCTGAAATCCCTGAAGCACGGTCTATCTGCTATAACAAGGCTCTTACTGGACCGGTATATGCAGTATGGTTAAAAACCTGATGATTGATGCCGGGGTTAACCGGAAGTAGAGAAACCTGCTTCAGTCTCATGCCCAGAACGGGTTGGACGTAAAGCATTATGATAGGCATGAGCATCTGCTGGAGACGCGGGAAAGCATCCGCCGATACGATGCCCTGCTGGATAAAATCCTGAAAGGGGAAGAGACCGCCCTGGTGGATATGGATACCTACCGCCAGCAAAAGGAACTCAGTTTTTCATAATCAACTAAAGGGAACACTGCCATGAAACCAGACAGCAGCCCCCAGTACATCACCGACGATCAGGGCAACCGGATATCTGTTGTCTTACCAGTGGACGACTACCAGGAACTACTGGACGACCTTGAAGACCTGGCCGCCGTTGCCGAGCGCCGGGATGAGGAATCCATTTCCCACGATGATGTGCTTAAGCACCTGAAGGCCAGCGGCAAGCTATGAGCCGTTATACGTTGCGCTGGAAGCGTTCCGCCCTGAAGGAGCTGGAGAAAAGCTACCCAGGACCACGGTGGGCAAGCTGGTGGCACTGGCGGAGTCGTTGGTGGATGAGCCGTTTCCCGATGGCTGTCGCAAGCTGTCCGGCACAGAACATACCTGGCGGGTCAGAACAGGCAACTATCGTCTGGTGTACCAGATTGACAACGGACAGTTACTTATCGAAGTGATCAAAGTCGGTCACCGTAAGGCGGTTTACCGCTGATTTTTTCTTTGGCCAGTATAGGGTTGTGCCCGAAAGGACAGGTTTCCCGGCTGTTTGGACTGGTTCTGGTAAACAGGGATTTCTTGGGACCAATATGTACGAGTGGATTGGATTTGATGATTTTCAACCTGCTACGGGTATGGTTTACACGAGTAACAGCGAACAAATAGATTTTATCGTTCATGAAGCTCGCAAGCTCATCCCCGGCTGGTCGGATAAAAAAATTAATGATGTGACATGGCTGCTATTTGATGAAGCGGACAGATATATTCGCTTGGTGATAAAAGAAGCAGAAGAAGTAAGATGCCTGGTCATAGGTACTGCTGACGCCTGTACTCCATGTGAAATTATGGATGAGTACAATTGCGATGGCGAAACTATTGAGTTTGTGGTCGTTGACAAGTTCATACGCTGGCCCGATTCCGAGATAGTGAATGACGTTTTTTTAAGTGACATGATCAGCCAGTATGAGCTTTGTGAATTTATAGCTACCAACGATAAAGATCCCTACTGGGGCTGGACAAGGTCAGAGTCCCTTATTGGTTACACTGCTCAGCAGTTAATGGCGTGCCTGGCTCTGAATTCAATAGCTACTGTAATCACTTATTTGAAAACTCCATGCCTGGATCACTGGTGGTCTGCTGATCAAGGTATTCCATTTTATCAAGCGAGTCATAAGCAGCAACTCGAAGGCACGGAATTAGCAATGTCAAATGCCTTGATGGCTGCCCAGTATCTATTCTTAGGGTAGACATTAAGCGTCTACTCCCCTCTTCGGGAAGTTAAAGATGGAACCACGAAGGACACGAAGAGCACAAAGAAGAGATTTTCTTTTCCTTCGTGCTCTTTGTGTCCTTCGTGGTTCCATTCAAAAGCCATTGAAAATGGAGGGGTAAGCTTAATGTCCACCCTAAGAGTATCTATTAAAGGCCCATAATCTGAATTCTGTTTTTACCCAGAGCCAGCAAGAAAAAAAAGCAAAAGAAAACCAGAGAAAGAAAAGATATAGCCAGAAAAGGAGGAAAGGCCAAGGCAGGAAAGTATGCACCATTGAAGGAGTTTGTGATCGAATTCTACCATAAAAGCAATACAACTAACTTGGCTCAGGTTGCACGAAAAGCCGTTAAACCTGCTAAGGCATTTTGTGACAAAAAAAATCTCAAGATCCATTTAGCCCCAACAAATATCGAGAGAACCTTTAAAGATTGGCTTCGTGAACATAGGAAGCACTGCCCAATTTGTGCAAAAAAAATGCCCTTTAATACGGTTGCTTGAGAAGCCGTACACGCCTGCTTAAGCAAATGAGATACGTCTACTTTTAGTCAAGTAGACGTATCTACAAACCTTACTATTCCTTTGATTTCCTGAAAGTCCCAAGGTTGCTAATGGGAGTCAGGGATATGACCACCAGCAAAACCCCTTTCAAAAAAAGCAAAACCTGCCCGGTTACTGCTGCTGACCAGAAACCTGCTGTCAGCCAAAGCAGAGACACCAGCACACCGCTACCGATGCCTGAGCCGCAAAAAAAACTGCCACAGGGCGTCGTCTACCTCACCAACCAGCAAGTGCGTAATCGCTATCAGATCGGCAATTCCACGCTGTACCGCTGGATTAAAGATGAACAGACCGGCTTCCCGAAACCACATCACTTTGGACCACGCTGCGTCCGCTGGCTGCAATCGGAACTGGAAACCTGGGAGTCACAACGGGCCTAAATGGGTACCCACCATCCACCGCTCAAATCCGGATGGTGGATCAATCCGCAAAAAGTGAACCTCTAAAAAAACACCTTGATCAGGTCCATTGGATGGAGTCTTTTAACGAATGAAAGTACTACCCCCAAACGGCAGGCAGCTAGTAATCCCCCGCCCTATACGATTAGTCATGCTGTACGTTGGCAGCCCTCAATGCTGGCAGGCAGCTAATAATTCCAAACAGCTCGCTCAACAAAACCATCTTGTTTTGCCGTTGATCACTGATGCCAAAAAATATCATTGGCCCGTGAATGATTGCCCGGTTGTGGTGATTGATTTTAATGATTCAGCACTTACCGATATAGGCATCTTGATCAGTGTACTGCTTCAGTCCGGAGCCAGGTCGGTTGACGTTAAGCAGATCAATAAACCCCAAACCATTCGGTATCAGCGTCCAGAGAAAGGGGGCAGCTATGCCTGATAAAAATGTAAATGCTGAGCATGGTCTTGAAGTGGCAGTCATTCAGATTGATAAGGATAACGCCATTAGCAGCTTGACCTCTGAAGATGCTTCTTCCAAAGAGAAGGGTAATGATGCACTGAAAAACATACTCTCAAGCATCAGTGAAGCCATACCCGAAACCGATCTTGAAAGGCGGGAACAAATGACCCCGAACCTTACTAATGTGGAAAGACTTCAGGCTGAAAGCCAGAACTACCAGAGCGATGATCATACCGATGTCGATTCTGAAGTTCCTCCCGAGGGTGTTGGTAGCCCTTTCTATGGTGGGAGTACCAGAAAGTTTCCAACCGAGCTACTGGAAACTGGTTATGACAAAGAAGAGGATTGGGTGATTAAGGGTTATATTCCCCAAAACTCATTTGGCGTGATCTACGGCCCCTCAGAGTCCTTTAAGTCATTTCATGCGGTAAGCTGGGCTGCCTGCATAGCCAGTGGCAAGCCATGGAACCATGTTCACTGCCAGCAGTCACCAGTCTTGTATATTGCGGCCGAAGGCGGCTTCGGTGCCGCCAAGCGGGCCCATGGTTGGAAAATGACGAATAACAATGGTGAGTCCCTGGCATTGCTGCACTCCATCAAAATGCCGGTTTTCATTGGCAGTCCAAAGACGGTGAATGAACTGATCAATACGATCATGGATCTGAATAACCAGATGGAAAAGAAAATATCCGTAGTCTTCATTGATACCCTGGCCAGGTGTTTTGGCGGCGCTGATGAGAATAAGACGGCCGATATGAACTTGTTTGTCTCAGGCTGCGATAAAATAAAAGCCGAAACTGGCGCAACCATCATTGTTATCCACCACACTGGCAAGAATAAAGAGCGTGATGCAAGAGGATCATCGGCTTTGCGGGCTGCCTGCGACTTTGAATACTGCATTGATCGGCCCGATAAGGGCATGTACTACTTGCTGAAATGTACCAAGTCAAAAGACTCGGAACCTATGCCAACCCAAGCCTTTGATATGACGCCCCGATTTCTGAGGTACGACTCTGATCAGGATGAAGTCACGACTCTGGTCGCCAGTTTGAATGGCCGTGAGCCTCCTGAAGGATGTGAGGCTGATGATAAGCCCCTGACCCTGTCGAAAAATCAGGAAGCTTTGTATCAGGCTGTCAGATCAAGAACTGCTTCAGGGGAGCCCACGACAGTGGCTGTTATTCGGGATGATCTTAAGGCACAGGGATTGGCCATCTCTAATTTTTCCAAATGGCTTGAAGCACTGGTTTCAAAAGGGCTGATACGTTTTGATGAAGATACATTGATACCTGTCAATAAGGGCTGAGTGCTTGTTCGTCATCTCTCGTCGCTTATATATATAAATGACGAGACGACGAGTAATAAGACGAGCAATAAATAGTGCTTTTGGTGGGATCTTTATGTTGTAACAGTTTCACTGCAAAGTGCATTTTTCGATAGGGATTTAGGTTCTACAGGGAGGTAACCATGGGAGGTTACAACAGCGGCAGAAAGGCCAGCGGCGGAAAAAATGTTGAGGATTACTATACCCTGGACATTTGCTGGCTTTACCGGAATGGATTACTGGAACCCGGAAGAAAAACGGTGATCCGGTTTGGAAAGTCGTTTGCCATCAGGATGCGATGCAAGACCCGATTCTGGGGCTGGGAGCAGTGCCTGCATGTCGAGTATCCGGTTTGGAATGATGCCGGAAAAATTGAGACCAGGGAGCAGGTCATCGGTTTTGAATGGGTCAGTACGCTCAAAGGCAAAACCCGCAGACCCTACATCTACTGCCCTATGCTGGAAATTCGTGCTGGCAAGCTGTTGATGGGGAGGAATGGCTTTGCCCATCGGCGTTGGTATGGGCCGATGTATTACACTCAGACGCTGGGGCATTTTGATCGTGCCATACATACTTGCAGTGCAATCAGGGACAAGCTGGGGAGTGCAGCAACCGAGTTGGCTACCGATCCACCTGACAGGCCAAAAGGGATGCATCAAAAGACTTACCGGAAATACCTCAGGAAGCACCGCCGGTCTTCTTGGCCTGCTGTTGCACGTATGGGAGGTTGTGGCTGGTAACGAATACATGAGCATGGGGTTCTGCTTTTTTATCTGTAAAGCCCCCCAGCTAATCGGCATCTTTGCTTTTCAGGTTGATCCGAAAATACGGTGTTACCATTGTTAATGCATTTGTATATCTGAGCCTGTGAGGCAATGGGTGTTAGCAGCATTGAAATGAGAAGCATGCCCCGATAAACCATAGAATCACCTTATAATTATTATCCAGCACTCTCTATTGGCAGAGAAATGAGCCTAAAAACTGCTACCAACATTTCTTGATTAATATACCTTGTCGACCGGACTATTTCATAATAATTGCTCACCATTTATTCAAGTATGGTCGAGCAAGTTATAAAGTGTCTGCCTGCTAATACAGAACTCCTGAGCCAGCGCCTTTTTCTGCTCACCGGCAGCCACGCGCCTGGCCAGTTCCTCTACCTGTTCAGCCGTCAGCTTGGGTTTTGCCCCGATCTGCTTGCCCTGCTTTCTGGCTGCTGCAATCCCCTCCCGCTGCCGTTCCCGGATCATACTCCGCTCAAACTCCGCAAAAGCCCCCATCATTTGAAACATCAGTTTATGCATGGGGTTACTGTCGCCGGTAAAGACCAGATTTTCTTTATGGAACTGGATACTGATGCCCTGTTCGGTAAGGTCTTCTACCAATGACTGAAGGTCTTTCAGGCTACGGGCAAGGCGATCTATAGAGTGGACATGCAACCGGTCACCAGCTCGTAAGTGTCGTAAGCAGGCTTTTAATTGAGGCCGGTTGGTATCTTTGCCGCTACAGTGGTCTTCAAAAGTGGCGTCCAGCTCAATACCATCAAGCTGGCGGCTGGTGTTCTGATCAATGCTGCTGACCCGGATGTATCCGACGTTCTGGCCTTTCACGTTACTGCTTCCTTTTACATCTTGTTTGAGTAAAGGAAAAACTAGACTCTGATTTACATATTGTCCAATTGACCAACACGGAGTTTGTTAGACACGGCAGATCAACCACTTGCCAACCACCAAAAACGTGTCCAGCAAGTACACTCTGTTAGACACGAGTCTTCGATGACTCTGATGCCGGACATGGGACTCCACCGGCCCTTTGATGGCAGTCTGCCTGCTGCGCACGGGCGGAAAAAAAGAATGGCGCATCCCGAACCAGAAAAAAGCTGTTGGAATCCTTAATAAACCATTCCACAGTAAAACCGGATGTTGACTTAACCCATTGTTAAGCTAATATTACGGGTAACACGGCCCCCGCCTCTTAGTTGCTTGCAACCTACGCGGGGGTTCTTATTTCCCGCCGTTTTTATTATCCCTTTTGCCTAGTAGCGCTTCCCAGTTTTCAGGTAACCCCATGTCCTGAACTGTCACCTTTCTTACCGATTGAATCTCCGGAAACTGATTTAGCAACGCGGTCAACCTTTTTTGCCAGCGTGTCGAAGGACAAACAATCTGTATCAGGTGCGCCACAATATGAATCAGTAGAAAAGGTTTCGAGATCAGGTCAGCTTTTCCGATATAGGCATCACACCAGTCAATTTCACCTTTTTTAGGCAGTTGTGGCTGGTCAATGATATTTCGGTTCCACAGACGACTGTGATGGGCACACAGGTTTCTCAGGTAGTTAAGGGAGCGCAACCAGCTTCTAAAGACGTTGAAGTTTGCCACGCCATATTTTTGGGCAATCACTGTCTGGTCCGGCACTCGCATCATGGCAAACAGTTGGGAAAGCGCACCAAAATCCCAGACCTCAATGGCGACCCAGATGGGTAGCTCTGCCCCATGAACCTGCTCGTAGTGTTTAACAAAGTCCTCTTTTGAACGCTTCAAAAGGCTCTCATACTTTTGCAGCCATTTCTGATGTTGGCTGTTTCGTTTGGCAAATGTGGGATGAAAGTTCTCGATATGCCGATAGGCAAACGTGTCTCGCTCACCCAGCAGGTAAGCGATATCCACCCGCAGGGCGACTTCAATCCGTTCCAGGGCATCGAGCAATAACAGCCTCAGCTTTTTGTCAAACACGTACAGATTAACCGCATCAGCAAAATGCGTGTGATCGACAAACCGGTCTTCCCGAACCGTCTTGATTGCTCCGGTTTCCGTGTCCTGTGCCAGTTTGAACACGCGGAACGGGTATAGGTAGGCACTGAGGCGGTAATACCCGATACGCTGCAAATGGTTGATGGCTGTTGCTTCATCCGTCACCTTAAGGTTTCTCGATTGCAGGATATCAAGCTGCGTTTGAAAAGACTTCCAGGGGCGTTGGTAAACCATTGTCTCTCGTATCGGGTTGTTGGTGTTGTCATGGGGCGCAGGGCAGTCCATTGTGCCGGGCTTTATGCCAGCCCGGTTGACTCCGCTTTCACAAGGTAGTGTAAGGGGAGCCCGTTATCCATCACAGCATTTCTTGAACTTCTTGCCACTGCCGCACGGGCAAGGCTCATTTCGACCTATACCCCGTCCAGTTTGAAACCGTGGATATTTCTGGTAGTTAGAATCGCTAACCGGGCTGCTAAAGAGGGAGCTTGTCAAAGCCGATACCATGAACTACTACTCAATCAGGCTTAACAGCCAGTTGATCCTTTGCCCAAGGCTCTGGATCGTGGCAGCGCCTCAGTCGCCATAAGACTGGGGCTTTTCTCTCCCCTGTTAATTTCTCCGTGTCTCAGCAAGAAGCGCAGATCAAAGCCGGTCGCCCGCCGATGGTCCTGAATGTACTGGTCCATCTTTTCCCCCAGCAATTCGATATCTTCAATCCATTCATTCTTAATGGTATCCGGCAGTGAGCCGAACAGGTCAAAGCGGTTACGCATCCGCTCTGACAGGCGCTCATAGACCCTTTCATCCACCGACTGCTCATTGACCAGGTTGAGCATATCCACCCGGTCATGCACCTGGCCAAACCGTTTGATCCGGCCAATGCGCTGTTCCAGTTTGGTGGGGTTCCAGGGCAGGTCGATATTGATCAGGGTACCCAGCGTCTGCAGGTTCAGTTCCTCACAGGCAGCATCGGTCGCCACCATAATCTTGATCTCATGGTCTGCTTCCATCTCTTTAAGGGTTTCCCGGCGAATACTGACGGCTTCACCTTCCCGGTAGAGCTTGCTGCGGTTGGCACCGGCATAAAGTCCAACGGCCTGTTCTGAGGGCATGAAAGCGATTCACCTCCGAGGCAAGGTCCGGGTCTGGATGGATATCCACATCGTCAACCTGTACTTCGTGGCGACGCCCCCAATGGCTGAAACTGGTCTACATTGTTTGGCAGGATTCCTGATCATTAACAATGCCGGTTCAAATCATGACTAAAGTGGTATTCAGAAAATTCTCGGAGGGTGATGTGATTGCCCTGTTTCCTGATGACGTGACCGATAACCGGGGGTATATCTCCAGTTATCAGCAGCGGGGGCAGCATGGTGCAGCCAGCCCGGCACTGATGGATGAGCTGACACCGGCAACCGTAGAGGAGTACCAGCATATACTCAATGAGTTGACCCATCAGGTCGGCTATACCGACCTGAGAGTACATGATGAAAGTGGCTGAGGTTATACCGTGGTCTCGTTCAGTGGTGGCAGGGCCTTGACGATTCTCACGGTCTCAACGCTGACACGGACAATCCGTTTTACCAGATCGACGATGTAGCGAGGATCTTCAGACCACTGGTTCGGATCATTCTGGATGTGGCTGTTCTTATCGACGGTAACCTGGTACCGCTCCATTACCCATTCAATCGCCGGTTTACCGTTGACCACGTATTCGTAGGCTTCCAGCGGGATGCCTTCGAGTATCACCTTGCTGTTGTAGACGATGACGGACTTGTCTTTGTCCTTGCCTTTTTTACCGAACACCATTTTTGATACCCGGTAATCGTCGTTTTCTATCATCAGCAGACTCTGGTTTTTACCGCCGTGTTCGTCCAGCGGGAATGGCTCAACGGTTTCATAGTTCAGGTGCCATTCACCCAGCTTGCGGCCTGCGTCGCTGAATGCCCGGAAATCACCGGCAAAGGGAATGCGTGGCAGCATCTTCTTCAGATCGGCGGCGAAACGTTGCCTGTACTCGGCAGAGTGCAGGATACCGTAGACGTACCAGAAGATATCTTCTTTGGTGATGGTGTCATCGCCATAGTGGTCACGGAAGCTATCGAGTGCCCAGTCGCTGATGGCGTCATGGCGAATGTAGCCATGTTCATCGACGTTAGTTGATTGGCCACCAGAAAGCATATCACTCTGAGGGTTGGCTTGTTCTTCCTTCTGGGGTTTTTCATACCAGTACAATGGGAAAGCTTGCCCTTTTTCAATGCAGTCGAGGCATGGGATAAGGTTTGATGCTAAAGCTGAGAATGGTTTGTTAGCCCCAATGCCGGAGGCAGAAATAATCATGTTTTTATGATCTGGGGTTGGGAATAACTTCGGCTGTTGGTAGACCCTCTCATTGAAACGGCGATTGAAATACAACCATTGTTTAGTGTATGGACGATATATGCTTTGAACTACAGAGGCTTTTTCAAACTCGTAGCTCTTACCGCGAATAGCATCCATCTTCAGATTATGAGTCCAACTTATGTGTTTAGGGTCAAGTTCAATAATGCTCTCAATTTTTGGGTAGTCTTGCTTTGCCTTACCTTTGCATAATTCAGAATAATACGAACTATCCTCGTTGAAAGCATCAATCATTCGGCGCATATTTGACTCAAGTCCATCACGACTCATGTTATATGCCCACGCATCACGGTTAGTCGTAACACCCAGAGAGTAAATATCAAACAGTACATCTGAGCTTGCTTCCTTATCCCCCAGCGGCATGAACCTATCAAACGCAGGGTCACGTTGGTTAATCCAGTCACCTTCTGCATTCGGCGTGATTTTCTGCCACTCTATACCATCAACACTGGCAAATTCTTCGATTATTGCCAGCTTCTCTTCCCGGCTTAGATAGTCACCGATGTCATGGTAAAACAGTTCACAAGCACCGACATGCCCAGGATCTTTGACCATGATGGATATGGTGACAGGAGTACGTGACCCAGAACCAAAAATTTTGCCACCTTCTCGGCGGGATTCTTCACCAGACGTACGCTGATTACCACGCAGGTTAAAGATATAAAGGTGGCTGTAGTCATCAACCAGGCATTTACGCAGGCCATCCATATTGTTCGCATCAAGGAACGAACCATTTGTGACAAAAGCGGCTATGCCTCGATCACCAATACGATCCGATGCCCAGCGAATTGCCCGAATATAAGAGTCATACAGGTTTTTCACCAGCTTCGCATTCGATCTGTCAGCGTACGTGTTGCGAATACGATCATCCAGCGTCGGATACGCCATGTTCTTATTGTTATCGTTCTCACTGCCCTGTTGTGCCGAGTACGGTGGATTTCCCACAATCACTGTAATCGGCTGAGCTAACTGATTCGATGCCCGCGCATTGTTCTCCGGCAACACTACCTGGTCAACGAGATCATCGTCCTCCGTCATCTGGAAGGTGTCGGTCAGCACCATACCGTCAAACGGCAGGTAACTCCCCGTCTGCCCGTGGAAGGCGGTCTCGATATTGACTGTGGCGATGTAATACGCCAGCAGCACGATCTCGTTAGCGTGCAGCTCCTGGCTGAACTTGTGAGGCAGGTCATCGTTACTGATCAACCCGGACTGAATTAGCCGCACTATAAAGGTGCCAGTGCCACTGAAAGGGTCGACGATATGGATGCCCTTGTCACCCAGCTTGTTGCCGAAATGCTTGCTCAGTGTTGCCTGCACACTGTTCAGAATAAAGTCCACCACCTCAATGGGCGTGTAGACAATCCCGAGCCGCTCCGCCATGCGCGGAAACGCATTATGGAAGAAGGTGTCGTACAGGTTGCGAATAATGTCCTGCTTGGACTTGTCGCTCTTGGCCAGGCTGATCCGTTCACGAACATTGTCGTAGAACTTTTGCAGGTCATCGGTTTCACTGGCAACGGCGGATTCATCAAGCCTGTCCACCACTTTCTGTAACGCCTTCGCCACCACGTTCTGTTCGGGGAACTCATTACCCGTGAATAGCGCCTGAAAGACCGGCAGGGTCAGAACATGCTGCGCCAGCATCTCAATGGCTTCATCAGCGGTAACAGCAGGGTTCAGGGTGTCTTTCAAACCTTGCAGGAAGGTGTCGAACTCACTTGCCAGCGTCTTATCGGTTTTGATCAGCGACTTGATACGGGCAATCAAACGCTCTGCGGTTTTGCCGATGTCTTTCGCCCACTCGCTCCAGTATTCACGGTCGCCCAGCTTTTTCGGAATGGCGGCATAAACGGCTTCGTTGACTTCGTCGAAGGGCAGGTTCGGGATGTCCAGCGGCAGGTCGAGGGTGCCACCACTCCCGTCGTCGTCATCAGAGCCGCCACCTTTCTCACCAACAATGACCTGTATTTTCTTACGAAACTCAGCTTCGTCCACCAGCGATTCATCATGGGCACGCAGCGCCTTGATAACCTTCCAGATGCTCTTGAACTGCGGGTCGCTGTCAATGAAGCTGTTGTAATCCTTAACCCGCTCAGATGGCATACAGACCGGCAGAATGATATAGCCGTACTGTTTTTTGCCAGCAGGGTCTTTACGCATGACACGTCCGACCGATTGAACGATATCGACAATGGATTCGCGGGTATCAAAGAAGATTACCGAGTCCAGGGAGGGTACATCGATGCCTTCTGACAGGCATCGGGCGTTGGAAAGAATACGGCAGTCGCCTTCTGATATATCATCTTTTAGCCAGCTGAGTTTTTCCTGCCGCATATGGGCGTTCATGCTGCCATCCACATGGTCGAGTTCGCAATTGACCATTGACGTATCGACGTTGCGGTAGGAGTTCTGGTAAGTCTCGACCAGCTTTGCGAATATGTCGGTGGTCTGCTTCGAATCTTTGATCGAGCGGGAGAACGCCACGGCTCGACGCATGGGGGCAGTGTCTTCCGTCAGGTCTTCCTGCTCGCCTGCTTCGTCGACCATCACCAGCCCCTGCTTCGAGAGACCTTTCCAGCTTCCGATGATTTTGGTGGCCAACTTCATATCAATGGCTTTGTCGTCGGCGACTTTGAAGGCGTTGTAGTTGTTGACCAGATTCGCCATCTTGTCTTCTTCGACGGCGACGATCAGCACCTTGTATTCGGTCAGCAGGTCTTTCTCAACGGCTTTGCCGAACCCGAGGCGATAAAGCTCCGGGCCGTAGAGGTCTTCATCGTCCATTGAGAACAGCACGGCATCGGCTTCGTTGGCTTTGTTTTTCGATTTGTCGGCGTATATTCGAGGCGTAGCGGTCATATAAACCCGCTTGTCCGCCTTGACGATATGATTCTGGTGAACTTTGACGAACTCGGAGTAGTCTTGACCTTGCAAGGTAAGGCCGGTGGTACGATGCGCCTCATCGCAGATGATCAGGTCAAAGTCGCCAAGACCCTGTTTTTGGGCGTCACTGACCACCTGAATAGACTGATAGGTAGAGAAAACAATGGTGCGCCGGTCTTTACTGACCACTTTGGCTGCGGCGGCCAGTTTCTTTGCATCGGTGGTGGCGGGATAGGCCAGGTCATGCAGGCTGATGTCTTCTTCATCTTTACCCACCTTTGAGTCAGAACAGACGACGAAGGCATTGATCGGACTGACACCTTGGGCGGTCCATTCCCGCAATGACTGCGATACCAGCGAGATGGACGGAGCCAGAAAGAGTATACGGCCTGTCTCTGGTGTAACTTCTTCCATCAGGCGCAGGGCGGTGAAGGTTTTACCGGTACCGCACGCCATGATCATTTTGCCCCGGCTGTGCTGTTCAAAGCCTTTTTTCACTGCATCGATGGCTTCACGCTGGTGCTCACGGGGTTCGTGCTTTTTCTTGAGCTTGATGTCCTTGATATTGCTGAGGCTGAACTAACTCCAGTCGATCGGGCTGTCGGCCAGGTCTTTGAAGAACAGGCGGCTTACAGGGACGGTTTGTGCTTCGAGGGTTTTATTTGCCTTGGATGACCACTTCTCGGTGGTGGATACGATCAGTCGTGTTGTGAAACTGAATGTACCATCCGTGGTGCTGAATTGCTTTCCTGAGGCGGCCAGGAATGAGTCAATGCCGCCCTTGTCAAGCGTGTTTGCCGGATCGAAAAATTTACACTGAATCGCCCAGTATTCCCCCGTACCACGCTCGCGGGCGACCAGATCAATACCGTCATCACTTCCCCAGCGATGCGGCCACTCTCCCCATAACCAGACATCCGAAAGCCGGTCAGCGTACTGAGGGTCAGTCATCAGATAGTTGGCAATCAGCTTTTCAAACTGGGTGCCTTTATCGCGGTTGTTGCGGGTCGCTTCGGTGAATTCGTCAAGCAGAGTCTGTAACGTGGTCACTCGCATTCCTTGAGGTAATGGTTATGAGGTTGATCTCAACAGGAGAAAGATGGATTACTTGGCAGAAGCCGGGAAATATTAATGGTTGTAATCGTCGTTTATATGCGACAGAGACAAGCTCTGTCAATGCGAGCACACGGGCTGTGATCTGACGCTGAGGGGCTGTTTAATAGGTGATCATGGCAGTTATTACTAGAGTAAAGTCGTACATTAGCATCGGGTAGTGTTTATAAAACGAGCCTTTATGACATGTATGAAAGTGCTTGATTAAGACCCGGGAGTTTTTTTCTTTCGGCTATCGGGCAATCTCACCCCATTTCAGTTCGTAAAGGTAATCGACCAGTACATGCATCTGCGTAGAGGGGTTATCGCTGCCACTTTTCTTGTTTTGTTGCTCAAGCCGCTTGGCAAAGGTGGTAGCCTGTTTGGTTTGTCCTTTAATCTGGCTGTAGAGGCCCTGCCTGCCTTTTTCATAGCCCGGGAGATACTGGCTAAGGTGATGAGCGACTTCCTGGGCTGCGGTTCTCTTGCTGGTGGGCAAGAATGGTGCTGTTCGCGGTTCGAAGTGGAGAACCGGCCAGACTTCAAAGCAGGGGTTAGAGGTAATGGCAGAAAATGTAACACCCTTAATATTGATCTGGCTGATTTTGTTCAGGGCTTTGCTGTAGCGATTGCCATGCTGCTCATGTTCATCTTTATCGAACACGCAGAAGACACGGTCGTAGTTGTCCTGATGCTTCTGGCGGGACTGTTGATTGACCAGAGCCTCTGCATGCTCAACAACGCTGAGCGGGTCAGAACCGGGTGAAGGGGCGATGGATACGTTAGCGGTTGATAGCTTTAGTTCGTCCTTGATTTCATTCAGGTAGTTGGGCTCGGTCCTGGTACCTTCACAGACAATCAGAACCTTGTCGTAAGATTCACGTTGAGCTTGCTGCCGGGAAAGCTCTGCTGCTTTTTTTGCTCTACGCTTTTTGAACAATTGGTCTGCCACAATCAATTCCCCATGGCCACAGAGACATCAGCATAAAAGTGCGGCAGGTAGGGTACGGCACCGTATCGGCCATCCAGATAGTAACGCTCAATATCCTCCGCGCCTTTGCGTACCTTGAAGTCCGAAAGGGGGGTTAAGTGTGTGCCCTGTGCTCCCTCTTGAGACGCGAACCAAACCTGATCTCTACGGAACACTTCCTGACTGAGGATTGAGGTTTCGTGAGTAGTAAACATAAGCTGGGCGTTTTTCGGGTTGGTCTGCCGGTTATGGAACAGGCCGACCAGCATCCGGACGATTAGCGGGTGGAGGTTGTCATGCAACTCGTCAATAAAGAGGACGCTGCCTTCTTTTAGTACATCCAGCCAAGGGCCTGCATAGGCGAATAACTTTCTGGTGCCATCGGATTCATTTTGCAGTGGGAGCGCAACCGAAGCACCATTTTCACCTTCGTGAATGATTTGGATATCAACAAACTCTTTGGCTTCCGATTGCTGAAGAATTGATTGCTTCATATCATCCGGCATGTCGTCGGGTAAGTCATTGGCGCTGATTTTTTTGGGTTTGACCTTGATGTCCGTGATGTTCAGATCTGCTGACTTGAGGAAACCAATAATTTCTTGCTTCAGTTCACCCTTCTTACAAGATTTGATAGAAAAGCCCGGATTAAAGCCATTGATGCCAACAACCTTCAACGTATTTTCAAACCAGTCAAACACCGGCTGAAGCTGTTCACAGTTGAGCTGTACGGCAGTGGAAAGTAATAAAGCATTATCCCGAGTGCTGTCCTTCCACAGTTTCTTCTGGCCTTTCAAGGCCTCCATGCGGCCCCATTGGTAGGATTGGCTGCCTTCGTCCCAGGCGCGTTCAATCCAGCTTTGTGCCCGGCCACTGGGGTAGGCATAAAGCCATTCCTCCATAACCCGCTCGCTGGTCGCAGAGAAGCCATATTGAAAGCGGACACCGCTGACATAAAAGGATACTTCAAATTCGCATGGCTCCTGAGCTGCCTTCGTGGACAGTAAGTAAGGCTCCATTGGCAGCTCCTTTCCCCGCTGCCAGCCTGCGGACCCAACCACGACTCGTTTCATGGTTCTCAGGGCACGGATCAGGTTGCTCTTGCCGGAGGCATTGGCTCCATAAATAGCTGCAGAGCGGAGCAAGGCCATGTCGGCCTTATCTGGGAACGGAAAGCTGTGGGTATCCAGCTTATCATCATCTTTTAATTTTCCCCTGACCATGCTCAGGGTTTGCCTTTCACGGTAGGAGCGGAAGTTTGTAGTCGAGAATTCAATTAACATAACGGCCTCTGTTGTCAGGTTAGTGAGGCAAATTCAGCATATTATGATCAAATTATAGATTTATCTGGATTTATATCCAGTTTTATATCTGTTTTTGGCAAGTGTTGTCAGATTGGCTGGTTAAAATGGTTTTGGTGTGCTGGTTTGATGTAGTTAGGGAGGTATAACAAAAAAGCAGACATATAGTCTGAGGAGGCCTTTTTCACAAAGGCGATGCCTCATTACATGGTGCCATTTCCAGTGTGTGGATGGTTTCAGTTAAAGGTCTTATGCAATGGAAGGTTCTGCTTGCTTTAACTGAATGACATTGTCGGGTTGCTCATCAGCAGTGCCATCAATGATTCTGCTCAGGTAATCGTCATAGATTTTGGCGACATCTCGCTTCTCCGGCAGCCTGTCATCGTGGTCGTAGTGTTTGGACTCGACACTGCCATCTTCCCTGCTTTGCAGCAGGTAGCGGTGCTCTTTGAGTACACGGCAGTCGGTAAACAGGCGGGTAGCTGTGCGGCGCAGGTCTTTTGCGGTAAAGCGTTCCGGAGGCTGCTTGCCTTCCGCCATTGCATTATCTTGCAGCCAGTCGTTATAGGCACCCACAAAGCGGCCAAGGTTGCGAATATCAATGGGTGATCCACCGGTGATAATAAAGGGACCATCAAAGCAACCTGATATCCGCTGAGCCTGCTCCAGTATGGCCATTGCTCTGTTTGTCAGCGGGATAACGCGTTTCTTTGGGATTGCGTTTTTACCTTTGGTATCAACAAACATTAATGTTTGCTTGGTAAAATCAATGTCAGACCACTTGATATCATTAAGCTGTTCAGGACGATTGCCAAAACAAACAAAACAGAACCGTAACAGCAGGCCATACAACAGGCTCCATGTTTCTTTGCCAGACTCAAGGTGGTGCCACATTTGATAGAGTTCTTCATTGGAGAGTGATCGTTCCCTGACCCGATCAAACTCAGCGTACCTTGGAATGGCATCCACCGGATTAAACTGGATGCTGAAGCGTTTGCCATGCTCAAGCTGCTGCCTGGGGTCATGGTCTGATTTCATACCAAGATTGAAGGCCGCCTTAAGGTTGCTTCTGACCATGTTGTAGGTTCGGGTTACTCCCCGTTCCAATACGCGCTGGAATAAAGGTATTAAATCATCTGGCGTAATTGTATTGGCCTTGCGAGCTGCCAGATGGGGGAAAGGGACTATTACATTCCGTTTCAGGGAGTTCTCAACGTCCCTTGCCGACGATGCCTTTCGGCGGTGTAGGCTGGCTGCATATAAGGCGCAGAGGTCTTCCAGCGTGCCGTGGCTTGCTTCAATTGCGGCCTGACGCTTTTGTTCTTCCATTTCCTGTAGCCGCCGGGCCTCTTCAAATTTGAGATGATCCTTAAGATCAACCGGCGCTATTTCCCGTCTTATGCGGGCATACTCCCTTGCTTTGTCGCGTATCTCATTCAGCTTCAGGCCAGTTTTACCCAACCGGCTGTAGCGGCCAATAAACAGCAAGGTATCTTTGCTGTTATCCCGGTATCGGTAATAAGCCTCAACTTCGCTCTTTTGCTGTTTATACACAAGCGTCCCTTCACCTTTCCCCCCGACCGGCTCACTGATCTTGCTTTTCTTCTTGCCATCAATGGTCATGTTCTCAATCTGGGTGGGTGAGTACTGTGGCATTAATAAATCCAACCATGGTTCTATTTATTCGATTTTTGGAAGTGGGGACTAAGCTCAATTTAGTCCCCGTTTTAGTCCCCGTTTCGCGTGGGATGAAGCAAGTTCTTATGGTAGCTTATGGGAATGCGATCTTCTACAGAGCCCGTGAATCAAGGGGTGTAGAGCAGGGTGGTGGGATTTTACGGATGACTGTGGGAAGCAGTTATAGATGCCTTGTAATCAGTGGGTCCCGAGTTCGACTCTTGGTGCCGGCACCATACACAGCAAAGTCCGAAGCGTTAGTAAGCACTTCGGGCTTTTTTGTGTCTGACGGTTTGCCCCTACTATTGCCCCCACTTTCGATTGGGCTGTAACGGTACTAATCGGTATCAGGCTCAGATCTGCAATGCAGCCTTCTGTCACTCATGAATAAATACTTCTTACGGTCTTCAGTAATCAAAGACTGGCCGGATAAATTTTCCTTTGTGCATGCTCAGTCGTCAAAAAACCTTAAGTAGATTTCTCCCTCCCTTTTTTTAGTGGTATACCTTCAGCTCCATTCCGGGGAAAAAATCATTATCTGAAGGCATTTTGTTGTGCGGATATGAAGCTATACCTCCCCCTTTTTTTAGTGGTGTAGCTTGAACCGTTTTGGCGGCAAAAAATCACAGGGAATCGAGCGACAGACTACCGCCATCTCTGGCCGAAAACCTCATTGGGAATAATGCCTTTTCTGGTCCAGTGCTCGCCAATCGTTTGAGTGAAATCGCCCCTGACCAACTTGGCTCTTTGCTTCAGCCATTCCCCTTGATCCTGTCTCAGATAAATGCCTTCAATGTTGATGGCACCATAGTGAGATGGTGTGTTCAGCATTCCCACTAACTGCTCCATTGAAAATTTGCCAGTAGCAAGCGGTTTTATTGGTTGAAGACTCAGAAGGGTAAACAGCTCATTACGGTGAGGAACGGAATAGAATTTTTCAGCCTTTCGGTCGTAAATATCAAAACCGACAAACCAGTCTGGCAGGGACTGATAAGCCAGAGAGTGACGGGCATAACACCACTCCCCAAACAGGATCAGGTGTTCACCCAGCAGGCTGATCAGATCCGCTTCAAAACGGCCTGCCCACCGCCAGAGGTGTTTGAATTGACCACCCGGTATCCCAATCCAGGCACCGCGGTTCTGAGCCCTGAGTTTCCCATCAGGGCCGACTGAGAAACCGACATTGGCACCATCGACTTTTTCTTCCACGGTCAGCTCTGCCAGGAGTAGCTCATTGGCCTTGCTGGTTGATAAAAGCTTGTCTCCACGGGGTTCACCAGAACTGAGCCATTGAACATGGGGTGTCTGTGGAAACCGGAAAAAATCGGCCATGGATGAATGCCTGTTGCAGGTTCCGGTTAAGGGTAGATGTTTACTGCCTATCGGCCACAGCACTTCTTGAACTTTTTGCCACTGCCGCAGGGGCATGGGTCATTGCGGCCTGTTTTGGGGGCGGCTCTCAAGAAGGTACCACTATCGTGTAATACGGTACCCTTTGGCGTTCTGTCCGGAGTAACAGGCCCCTTGGGCTCTGGAATGGTTCGCCGTTGCTCTACCGGCTGGAACGATGCCCAGCTGGACAGTTCAGCGGTGGTGTCGGTGATGTAGTGTTTGAGATGCCAGAGTTCGTCCAGATTGTCGTACTCTGACACGATCTCGTCTTCGATGCCTTTCAGGGATGCCACGGTGGGGTCGGCCAGCCCGTCCTCATAGGCCTTGCGGATATCGGGCAGCAGTTCAGCAAAGCGGAAAGCGGCACAGCATATGATCAGGCTGTCCCACAAAAAGCTGTCCTTGCGCACCGGGTACTCCCGGAACAGCCAGGTAAAATACGACAGCAGGTCTTCCCGGCTTAATGCCTGCTCGGTAAACAGGGTGACCAGGCTTTCCAGGGCGACAGCACGGACAAACTCATCCAGCGCCTCGTTTTCCACCAATGCTTTGAGAGGGGCAATGTCACCTTGGCAGATGGAAGCCAGAATACGGGTCATGCCACCGGTAATGGCATCACCAAAGTAAAACTCGGCACTGTCTTTCCAGCTGGTCAGCAGATGGATAATCAGCGGGTACGCCCTGGCTTCCCGGAACTGGCCGAGCAGGAAAATGGCAAACAGGGTCAGGCTGTCGTTGAAGTCGTCGTCAATGTCTTCGCCCAGGTCTATAAGCTCCTGAAGGTAGGCCAGCAGATGGGGCGTGATGGCCTCTTGCTGTTCAACGGCGGCGTTAATGGCGGCGTGTGGGAAGGAGCCTGTAGGGTTGTTGGAAAGCTGTTCCAGAATCTCGTCAATGGTCACGGATTGGCTGCCTTTGGCTGGGTTGGTGAATTCGGGTTGGTGGGGTTCAGTGCCTGTGCCACAATGGCATCGGCCAGATGCAGGCGGGTTTGCTGCTGGTGTTGCAGGTGGGTTTTAATTTGGTCGCAGAGGGTCATGAGTTGGTCGACTTTGGTGACGATGCGGTGTTGTTCTGCAACAGGCGGTAAAGAGAATAAGTATTTAGCAAGCTTGTCACCCGGAAGATGCTTTATTGTTGCTCCGGTAAATAGAGCTGCAAGACGGTTGTTTCTGGTATCAACCATGAGACTGATTTCTAAGTATTTGGGAAGAATCCCCGCCCAAGGTCTGGCTCTGTGCAGTGCTTTCTGGAAATAAATTTCCTTTTCATGCGACTGCCATATTGCACAACGGCCTGGCTCACCTCCTTCGCAGATAAGTAGGTCTCCAAATTTTAAACTGAATTCTTCAAGCTCATTTTCTTCAAACTTCATCTCCTTCAAATCATCTAAGTCTAGCCGTTGCCATTGGACATTCGTATTCCTCAGATACTTTTTCAAGGATCCTGTGTTCTTTGCTTTATCAAGCATTTTTCCAAGTCGAGAAGAAACAGCATTACCAAACTGGCACCACTCCCACCCATCCGGCAGCTCAAATGGCTTCTCATCCTCAGCAATCGGCGGCAGCGGATTCTGCTTTTTGATTTTGCCTTCTTTGACCAGTTGGGCTTTTTCGGCGGCGATGCGTTCCAGCAGTTTGGCGGCGGGTTCGTCGTTGGGGGCTTGGGGTACCAGCTTGCCCATCACGGCCAGTTGCAGGATGGTCTGGCTGGTCGATGCTCACTTCTGTGGTGAACAGCGTGGTGAAGTGGCTGGCGATGCGCTGCCAGTTCTGTTTCAGTTCTTCGGCATTGGCGCTGCTGGTGAGGGTTGCCAGCATGTTTTCTACCAGTGTCGTATGGGCGGACAGGCTGGCTTCGGTCTGCTGTTCAATCTGGTCGCACAGGGCCATCAGTTCATCGACTTTGGCGACGATGCGGTGTTGCTCTGCCAGTGGAGGAATCGGGATGGGTATCTCTTTCAGCTTGGATGCTTTAATTCCGGTTGCAGTCATGCCTGTTGCATTGTTTTCTAGCTCCTTTTGAAAAGCTGGAGACATTAGCAAAATTTTCAAAAAAGGGGCTGTTGATGGATCATGTAGCTGAAAGCAAATAGCTCGTTGGGCAAGAGCAAACTTTTCCTGAATATCTATGATTGCAACATTTCCCAATGGCGCTTCTGGCGTGAATAGAATATCTCCCATCTTGGGGAAACCTCTTGTCATCCAGGCATCGTATTCATCCTCAGAAATAAACTCTTCTGGTTGCAAGGATATATAGCCAAAGCGTACGTTCTTGGCTGTTATCAGACGGATTCCCGCTTGAAGTTTTATTGGGGTTTTCCCACGGTAATCAATAAACTTTGCAAGATTGCCAAGGCGACAATACTCCCAAGTATCAGGTACTGACAAATATTGATCTTCGTCCGATATATGTTCACTAGCCTTAGTCTTAAGGCCTTCTTCCTTAATCAATCGTTTTTTTTCGGTGAATATCTTCTCAAGCAGTTTGGTAGCATGTTCATCCTCCGGATTCTGCGCCACCAACTTACCCCACACCGCCAGCTCCAGAATCAGCTCCCGCAGTTTCTTAACGCCATAAAGGTCAATCTTCTTGCCGGAACCCCGGCCAGAAGCGGATTTGTTCTGCACCGCCAGCGCCAGGGTAGAGAGGTTTTGGGTAATCAGGGCATTCATTGTTCAGCTTCCGGAGCCAGCATATTCATAATCAGGCGGATCAGGGTTTCTTTGTGTTTGGGGTCGGACTCCGCCACCAGCAGGGTCAGGGCAGAAAGGCCAATGTCGTTAATCACCGGCTCACCGTTTGGATTGAACAGGCGACCATTGCGGTGCAGAAAGTCCACAAACAGAAAAGCCTCGCTGCGCTTGTTGCCATCGGTAAATGGGTGGTTCTTAACGACAAAGTACAGCAGGTGCGCCGCCTTGCTTTCGATGGTCGGGTAGGCGGGTTCACCAAAGGCGGTCTGATCCAGGTTACCGAGCAGAGCGCCCAGGCCATCGCCCCGGGGGCGGGCAAACAGGTCAGAGGCTTCGCCTTTTGCCATTAGCTGCTGTTTCAGGGTCGCCAGATCGTTGCTGGCCTGCTGCGCCGTAGGCAGGGTGCCGCCATGCTGGCCGTGGGGCTCGTTCAGCTTGCCTTCATCGTAGCGTTGCAGCCAGAGAAAGGTCTGGGTATAGCGGCTGATAATTTCCACCAGCCCACGACCGGTGTCCGTCTGCAATTCTGGGGAGGCCGCCGCGTTGCGCACCAGCTTCAGGGCCGCTTCCAGCTCCTGGGCATTCTGCTCGAACCGCTGCTGGTTAATGGTGTAGCCACGGGTCAGGTGCTCTTTCAGGGTGCTGGTGGCCCACTGGCGAAACTGGGTGCCTTTGCGGGAGTTGACCCGGTAAGCCACGGAGATAATGGCGTCCAGGTTGTAATGTTTGACCTTCCGGCGTACCAGCCGCTGGCCTTCCTGCTGAACTATCGAGTAATCCTCGGTAGTTGCCCCGGCGGTGAGCTCGCCCTCTTTGTAGATGTTTTTCAGGTGCAGGCTGATGTTATCAATACTGGTTTCCAGCAGCTCTGACAGCTGCCGCTGGGACAGCCAGATGGTCTCCTGGTCCAGCAGTACCTGAATATTCCCCTGGCTGGCTTCATAAATGGCAATGTTAAGGTCGGTGTCGGCCACGTTATCTCCCGTTCCGGTCGGTCAGTGCTTCGCCAAGGATAGTTTGCAACTGACCCAGTAACCCTTCCAACTCCTGCTGTTGTTGCTGATAACTGGCCAGCAGTTCATCCGGATCGTGGCTGATGATTTCGCCCACATGGGGATTCTTGATATCCAGGTTGAAGTTACGGGCGGTCACCTCGTCGATACTGACCTTCCAGGCTTGCTCATTTTCTACCCGTGCGGCAAAACCGTCCGCCTCATTGCCCCACCAGTCCATTTCCTGCTGAAATTCTTCAAACTTCATGGGGCGGGTTTTGCTGTAGTTTTTCACACCTTCCGGATAGGGATGCTCGTAGAACCAGATCTCCTTCGTAGGCTGGCCTTTGGTAAAGAACAGAATATTGGTGGTGCAGAGCAGATGGGGGAGCTGCTTTTTCTCTACGCCATGGATCTGCTGTTGCAGGGTTTGATGATCGGCAGCGGTTTTCACCTGGTCTTTCAGGTGGTCTTTGGCTGTGCTCCACCTGAACCCATTCCAATAAGCCGCCCTTTAAACGCCTTCAGAAGAAGTAAAAGGTAGGTGTTTAGAAAACCTGTAAATGGAGTGCAAGCACAAACGGCTTGGTTTGTTGTTGCTCGAACATCCAGGATGGCCGTCTTTCCGATTGTTGCACCATACATTGCAACAAGCACATCGCCAATATTGTTGTAACGTAATGAGCTTTGTTTTAAAGCGAGTTCAGTAACTGTTTCTTCTGATTTGGAAATGTAGTCAGATGAAAGTTCCCCTGACTTAAACCAAGGGATATCACCACCATATAGTTCTGAGCTTCCTCTTCGTGGTGTGGCTCCTGCCCCCCACTCTCCAAGGTCATTTAGCCTTACCCACTCCCATTGCTTTGGTAGCGATTCAAAGGGTTGGTCGTCATTACTGATCACTGCTAGTTTTTTTGGCTTCTTTATTTTCTTTTCTGTTACCAATTCAGCTTTTTCTGCCTCAATCCGTTCCAACAGTTTAGAAGCAGGCTCATCCTCCGGATTTTGCGGCACCAGCTTGCCCCGCACTGCCAGCTCCAGAATCAGCTCCCGCAGTTTTTTAATACCAGTCAGCTCCAGCTTGTTACCACTGCCCCGGCCACTGGCGGAACGGGGGGTATGAGTGGTGGTCAGCAGTTCCAGGTGCTCCGTCAGGGTGTTCAACATCATGCCTGCTCCTTCGCCTGGCCGGACAGGGCGATATCCAGAATTGCCTTGATCTTACGGCGGGTGTCGGTCATGGACTGTTGCTGCTGCTGATAATGGGCCAGCAGTACCTTCGGATCGTGGCTCTCCTGCTCGCCCACATGGGGGTTTTTGATATCCAAATTAAAGATGGGCCAGTAAATGGCATCGGCCGCTTTTATCTCAGCATCGGCTTTGGCTTTTAACGCCCTGGCCTCGTTGTCCTGCTGAATGATCTGTTCGTTCAGAGAGGCCTTGATACCGGCATTTTTCGTTGCCTTCAGGTCTTCCTTCAATTGGCGGACGCTCATTTCCAGCACATTGGCCTGCTGCTTATAATGGGTCTCGTTATCCCAGTGGGGCTGACAGCGTTATTCGGTGGCGGTTTTGATGGCCTTAAAGTCCACCTTCCAGGCTTGTTCGTTTTCTACCCTACGGGCAAAACCGTCCGCTTCATCGCCCCACCACGCTTGTTCTGTGGCAAACTCTTCCACCCTCATGGGGCGGGTTTTGCTGTAGTTTTTATAGCCCTCCGGATAGGGGTGCTCGTAGTACCAGATGGTTTCGGTAGGCTTGCCCTTGGTAAAGAACAGCAGGTTGGTTTTGATGCCGGTTTAGGGGTTAAAAACGCCATTGGGCAGTCGGATAATGGTGTGCAGGTTGCACTCGGTCAGCAGCTTTTCCTTCAGGCGGGATTTGGTGCCTTCGCCAAACAGAAAGCCATCGGGCAGTACCACCGCTGCACGGCCATTGTATTTCAATAAGCGGATAAACAGCGCCATAAACAGATCAGCGGTTTCCCGGGTACGGATATCGGTGGGGAAGTTCTTCTCAATGCCTGCCTCTTCAGTACCACCAAACGGTGGATTGGCCACGATAACATCGACCCGTTCCTCTTTGCTCCAGTCTTTCAGAGGACGAGCCAGCGTATTGTCGTGACGAATCTGGCTGGGTACTTCAATGCCGTGCAGAATCATATTGGTGGTGGCCAGCAGGTGTGGCAGCGGCTTCTTCTCAACACCAAAAATACTCGCCTCCAGTCGCTTTTCATCGGCTTGCGTATGTTTGACGTAATGCTTGCGTTTATGCTCGATAGTACAGGTCAGAAAGCCGCCGGTACCACAGGCGGGGTCCATGACCTTTTCATCCAGCTTCGGGTCAACCTGTGCCACCATAAATTCGGTGACGGCTCTGGGTGTATAAAACTCCCCGGCATTACCAGCGCTTTGCAGGTCTTTAAGAATCTGCTCGTACATATCCCCGAAGGCATGGCGTTGCTGAGCCTTATTGAAGTCGATATCTGCCTGAATTCTGTTCACCACCTGTCGGATCAGGTGGCCGGACTTCATGTAGTTGTAAGCATCCGCGAATACATTACGAATCACTACTGCCCGTTGATCGCCTTCTTTTGCATGAAGTGTTTGCAACTCCGGGAACAGCTCATTGTCGATAAAGGTTTTCAGTGCGTCCCCAGTGGTACCGGCGGGGTCAGAGGCCCAGTTACGCCAGCGCAGTGGCTCGGGAATAGGGGATACGTAATCATCATTAAACATCTCCCACTCATGTTCCCGGTCATCAAAGATTTTCAGGAACAGCAGCCAGACCAACTGGCCAATTCGCTGGGCATCGCCGTCGACGCCCACATCCTGACGCATAAGGTCCTGGATAGACTTGATGGTGGTACTGATCGACATGGGCAATCCTTATGTAAAAACAGATTAGGCAGCGCCGGATTATCCGGGCCGCCATTGTAAAAGAGGTGAGGGTAAAAATCTGGCGGATTGTGGCTTGCTATACAGCAGGGCCTCCAGCTCCTGAACCGCTTGCAGGTAACCGGATTTGCCACCAAAGGCACTGACGAGTTCCATGGGGGCACCAATCTTGCTGAAGGCCTGATCGGTGAGGATGGTCATTTCTTCCACCGGCTCAATGCCCACATCGGCGTACTTCTCCAGCAGGGTTTCCAGCACCTGCCGGGCAGCCGCTTCATAGCGGGTAAAGTAGTTGCGCTTTTTCATGTTGTCCGCCCGTTCCCTTCGGGTAAGCGGTGGCTGATCAAAGGCGACATGGCAGATCAGATCAAAAGGGTCCAGCTCAGTGCCCAGTTCTTTGCTGACGTTGGCCTGCAATTCCGGCCAGAAGACACCCTGCTCAGCCAGTTCGTCGATCACGGCCTTTTTCTTGTCGGAACTGCTCCACTTGCGCAGGAAGTCATCCAGGCTGGCGTACTGGCGGGTGACGCATTCTCTGGTATGGTCGTGCATGGATTCGATGACCAGTTTGCCGTTGGCATCCAGATGCTGTACCCGTTCTCTGGAGATTTTGAATTCCTGACCCTGAACATGGTATTTGATGCGGGGTTCTGGCTCTCCTTCTTCGCCGGGTGGCGGTGGTGTGGGCGTATCTTCCTCATCGGTGTCATCGTTGCCCCACTCTTCGCCATCTTCAATGCTGTCGTCTTCACCGATGTCGTCAATGTTGTCTGGGGTTGTATCGGTATCGTCGGGCGGGTTGTCGTCCGGCGGAACAATATCGTCGCCTTCTTTGGGTTTGAAAATCTGTACCGGGTCGCCATCGAAGTCTTTGTCGGCAAATCGTTCGGTTGCCTTTTTGAAGTCCATGATGGTGAACCAGTGTTTGTTGTGCTCCTCATCGATGCGAGTACCCCGACCAATGATCTGCTTGAACTCGGTGGGTGAGCCGATGGTTTTATCCAGCACGATCAGTTTGCAGGTTTTGGCATCGACACCGGTGCTCATCAATTGGCTGGTGGTAACGATGGTCGGATAACGGGATTCCGGGTCGATAAAATTATCCAGCTCGGCTTTGCCCTCGTCATTGTCACCGGTAATCCCCATGATGTATTTGCGGTTTTCTTTGACCCGTTCAGGATTCAGATTGACCAGTGCCTGGCGCATTCGTTCTGCGTGGTCGATGTCAGTACAAAAGACGATGGTCTTCTGGAATTCGCCGGTTTTCTGCAGGTATTCGGTCACTTTGAAGGCCACCAGTTGGGTGCGCTCGTCAAAGACAATATCACGGTCCATATCTTTCTGGTTGTAGATGCGGTCTTCGATCAGGTTGCCGTATTTATCCTTCTGGCCGGATTTTGGGTGCCAGCCTTGCTGGTCCACATCCAGGTAGTTATCGTAGATTTTGGCAACATCGCGCTTGTCTGGCAGGCGGTCATCGTGGTCGTAGTGTTTGGACTCGACACTGCCATCTTCCCGGCTTTGCAGCAGGTAGCGGTGTTCTTTCAGGACACGGCAGTCGGTGAACAGGCGGGTAGCTGTGCGGCGCAGGTCTTTTGCGGTAAAGCGTTCCGGAGGCTGCTTGCCTTTCGCCATTGCATTATTTTGCAACCAGTCGTTATAAGCACCCACAAAGCGGCCAAGGTTACGAATATCGATGGGTGATCCACCGGTGATAATAAAGGGGCCATCAAAGCTGCCTGATATCCGCTGCGCCTGCTCCAGTATGGCCAATGCCCTGTCTGTTAGGAGAACAATGCGTTTTTTGGGGATGGCATTTTTGCCCTTGGTATAGATAAAACGGAGTGTTTGCTGGGAAAAATCAATATCAGACCACTTGATATCATTAAGCTGCCCAGGGCGATTATCAAAACAAACAAAACAGAACCGCAACAGCAGGCCATACAACGGACTCCATGTTTCTTTGCCGGATTCAAGGTGGTGCCACATTTGATGGAGCTCTTCATTGGAGAGTGATCGTTCCCTCCCTTGCTTTATCCCGTATCTCATTCAGCTTCAGGCCGGTTTTACCCAACCGGCTGTATCGGCCAATAAACAGCAAGGTGTCTTTGTTGTTATCCCGATATCGGTAATAGGCCTCAACATTGCTCTTTTGCTGTTTATAGACAAGCGTCCCTTCGCCTTTGCCCCCGACCGGCTCACTGATCTTGCTTTTCTTCTTGCCTTCAATGTTGATGGCACCGTAGTAAGATGGTGTGCTCAGCATTCCCACTAACTGCCCCATCGAAAAGGTGCCAGTAGCAAGCGGTTTTATTGGTTGAAGGCCCGGAAGGGCAAACAGCTCATCATGGTGAGCCATTGAATATGGGGTGTCTGTAGAAATCGGAAAAAATCGGCCATGGATGAATGCCTGTTGCAGGTTCCGGTTAAGGGTAGATGTTTACTGCCTATCGGCCACAGCACTTCTTGAACTTTTTACCGCTGCCACAGGGGCAAGGGTCATTACGTCCGACTCTGGAGTCCTCGCGGACAAAGGGCGTGTTGGTGGTTTCGTGGAATATCTCCCGGTATGTATTGCCGATCTGTTCATTCAGGTCTGCACGTTGCTTCGCTTTTTCGGCTATATGGGAAGTGCTGAAATCCATGAAATCCAGTCCACCCAGCCAATCCTCAAGCTCGATATGCTGGTTCATGCCCCAGCTTTCCAGTTCTCTATCCGCGTGATGAATATAACCAAACTCGGTCAGCAGTTGCTCCCGGTTGGTCTGCCACCACTGCTCAGGGGATCCGATACAGTAATCGCTGGCTTTGGCGAGGGTCCGGCCATTATATTTTTCACCAAGAAAACCGTTTTCGCAGGCTTCCCGAATGTCTTCCATCAGTTCTTTCGGATGAATCGTCACGCATTCATCGTACAGGGTCAACCAGAGGGGCAGAAAATCGTCTTCCAGATGTTCTGATTTAAACGCCCTGAACAGGGAAGAATAGAAGTCGATCAGTTCACTGCGGCTTATGTCTCCTTCAAAATAAAAACACTTCATGGTTTCCAGGGCCAGAACGCGAAGCTCAAGCCCATGGTTTCTGTCCAGAATAACGCCTTTCAGCTGAGCGATATCGTTGGCCATAATAGAGGCTGTTATCCTTTCCAGCCCGTTTTCACCGATCGAAAAAAGCAGTGAGTCATAAGCGGCTCCGGAATCCCAGTCACCATCACCCTGATCAAAGTCATTGATAATATCCGCTAGCACGGGGAATGCCGCAGACTCCCGGAATTGCGCCAGCACCATCAGTGCCACCAGGTGAAGGCAGTTACCTTCCTGTTCGTTATAGCCTTCGGGGGCATCGGCAAAATCCCGCAGTACCGCCAGCAGTAAAGGGGGCATTTCCTGTTGATGGGCGATAACCTGGCGGATAGCTTCCGCCGGGAAGGTATCGGGCTCAAGGTTGAGAAAGGGCTTGAGCAACGGATGATCGGCAAACACAGCAGTACTCCGGGTTTCTGAATGTTTGGTGAATGATGGTTCAACCATAGCACCGACAGAGTGCTGTTAGGGTGAATTACGTTATTTGCCGGTCATTCGAGTAATCAAAAAGTCACCAATGTCTGGCCCGCTTTTATCCGCTCCAGATGCTCTTCGACATAACCGAGTAATTCCCGGGATCGGGGTTCATCAATCAACCCGAGTCCGTAATGGCTCAGGATATAGCAAAACGCAAAGGCCATAAGAGGGTCTTGCAGTAAGGGTTCGTTGTCCAGGTTGGCAACATAACTGGTGAGCGCGGCATCACTGGCTTTTTTTCTGGCCTTTTTGCCGGGCTTGATACCACGAAAATTCAGGCATTCACAGTGAGCGATATGAAACAGCTCCTGATCGGTCATGTTATGTCCGATCATGTGTCCGTAAGGTATCACCTCCCGGGCGTCCTTCCAGGCGGCACGAATTTCCTGAATCCATTGCTCATTGGTTTGAGGCGGTTGTTTTTTTACTTTCATTTCGACACCTTGTCAGGGGGATAAATCAATACCATCGCCCCGGCTGCCAACTCCGGTTCAGCAGCCAAGACCGTCCTTGTTTTGATCAAACAGGGTTCCATCGGACAGTACCACGGCTGCACGGCCACCGTCTTTTAAAAGCTCAATGATTAGCTGCAAGAACAGGTCGACGGTTTCCCGGGTCTGCATTTCTGCCAGGAAGTTTTTCTCAATCCCGTCTTCCCCGGTGCTGTCGAACGGGGGATTGGTGAACGGTAGTCGTCCAGTTTAAATTCCAGTTCTTCTTACCGGGCATCGAAGATTTTCAGGAACAGCAGCCAGGGCATCTGGCCAATGCGCAGGGCATCACCAACAACACCGGCGTCTTTGCGCATGATGTCCTGGATGGATTTGATCACGGAACTGGTGGAGATGGTTTTTTCTTAAAAGCTGTTTGAACTTTTATATGAAATAGAGGTCATAGGATGAAACTCAATAATTCAATAATTCTATGAATATGCCTGTCTACTTTGCTGATTTTAATTTTAATATAGCTGCGGATCACTTTTCTTATTTTCGAGATAGTGCTTATTCGGAATCTGCCGCATCCTGTCAGGCATTCTTCCGCGAAGTTGTGGGCGTAGCAAATTTGCAGTGCGCTATGCGTGCTGATGGAACTGTTAAACACTGCCTCCAGCAGCCAAGGGTACTTTTTAATGATCCATCGGGTGATCCCCGGCTTGAAAAAAGGTCGATACTAATGGATAGTAGCCATCTTCAAGAAGACCATCCGCTTTGCTTACCTGTCAGAATACAACCCCGGAATAATGATCATGTTCCCAAATATATTCCTGGTAATGAACGTTTTTCGATCCAGTCTATTTTAGGATTAGAGCAATCAACCTCACAAAACGCATTAGTTGCTAATCCGCAACTGGATAGTGAACAGCTGCAACGAGATGCATCGCCTGCAGGAAATGAGTTGGATGATAAAGCTACGGCTTCCGGCTCAGATGAATCTCTGGCCAGCTCCCATGAGGATCACTGTGAGTCCGAGAAATGGAAAGCTGTCCGGAAGGCGTACGCACAGTCTGAGCGAATGAAGGCTTATCAGAGGGATTACCAGAAGGCTTACCGTCAGTCCGAAAAAGGGAAGGCTCGCAGACGAGCATGGGCGCAGTCTGAGAAAGGGAAGGCTTGTGTGCGGTCCTGGAAACAGAGAGCCAGCCATCAGGCTTATCGTCAGTCCAGCAAAGGGAAGGCTTACGAAAAGTCGGAAAAACGGAAGGCTTACCTCAAAGCCTACGAACAGAGCGAGAAGCGGAAGGCTTACGAACAGTCGGAAAAACGGAAGGCTTACCTCAAAGCCTACGAACAGACCGAGAAGCGGAAGGCTTACCGAAAGGCTTACAGTCAGTGCGAGAGAGTGAAAGCTTCCCAGAAGGCTTATCAGAAGGTTTACCAGAGGTATTACCGTCAGACCGAGAAGGGGAGGGCTTACCAAAAGGCTTACCGTGAGTCTCCGCAAGGACGTGCTTACCTGAAGGCTTACCGTAAAGCTTACCATAAGGTTTTAGGGGTTACCGGTGATATTGAACAGGCAAGAATCGCTGGTAGGCAAGCTACCGCCTTTATAAGAGAAGCTAATAAAGCAAACAATAATGAGCCTCTTAGAGAGCAAACAGGTTCTTGATCGTCAGCCAGGAAAAACATTGCACGACAAATGAATTATTGTTTACCCGTGAGTTGCCGACTTTTAGGCAGTTTATATTGCTATTTTAGAACCATAGGGACTTTGTATTTATTATAAATATTGAATGGATTGTGTTAGCGAGGAACTTTTACCAGAACGAGTAGTCTCAAACTGTAATTTGATATTTCAATAACTTTATAATTCAATGAATAGACCTTACTATTCTGCTTATTTAAATAAAGCCCCTGATCACTTTTTTTATGTTCAAAATACTGTTCATTTTGAACCTTGTGCATCATGTCAGGCTTTCTCCCGTCAAGTTTCAGAAGTAGCTACTGTTCTATGTACTATGCATGCTGATGATACGACTGAAAGCCGCCTTTATTGCGAGAAGATTTACTGTCAGTACTTGAACGAAGGTCTTACCAGCGCGCTTACCAGAAGGTTTACCGTCAGTCCTTGAAATGGAAAACTTACCAAAAAGCTTACCATCAATCCGAGGAACGTAAGGCTTATCGTAAGGCTTACAATCAAGTTCTCAAAGATACCGGTGATAAAGAACAGGCAAAAATCTCTGGTAAGCAAGCCTCCAACTTTGTAACAGAATCGAAAAAGCAAAAAATAATCAGCTACAGACAGATTGAGCCATAACAAACGCTCGCCAAATCGCTCAGCAATATAAATATTAAATGTATTGTGTCAGGCCGGAACTTTTATAAGAAGGAGTTGTCACAATCTATAATTGTGTAATTAAATAATTCAATGTCTGACCCGTATTCTAACTTTTATCCCTTGTGTTCGGAATTCCAGAAAGCGTATGAGTCTGTTATGTCGAACAGGGGATCGGCTTTTACAGCAAGGGTACAGAAACATGGATCGGTATTCGGGCTGAAAGTTGGTCGAACTGCACCAAGTAATTATGTGAATTTCTTTATTCCATGTCGTGAAAGCTTTCATAACCCATTGAGTGACTCCCGTTTTAAAAAAATACCAGTCAGGGTTATTTATTCTCAAGAATATGAACAAAGTGCACCGTTAGGCTTGTCATATAGACCCGGGGCATACCAGGGGGCTGATCGAAATACCAGAACGCCTGGCAGCCCGCCGGAATTAAGATCTGATTGGGTTTGGAGTATGGCTGGTGAAAGTTCTGATCCATTGCCTGCTGGTAATAAGTTGGATCTTACAGCTTCTGCTGCAAAATCTGGCGAATCTCTAACCATCATTATTGATAATACTCATGAACAGGACGAGAAACGGAAGGCTGCCCGAAAGGCCTACCAGAAGCTTTACCGTAAATCCGAAAAGGGGAAGGCTATACGGAGGGCTTACCAGAATGCCTACTATAAGGCTTACTATAAAGCTTTCAGGGATACCCATGATTTAGAACAGGCAAGATTTGCTGGCAGGCAAGCTGCTATCCCTATAAGAGAGTCATATAAAGCAAAAAAATAAGCTTGAATCAACCTCGATGCCTGGCTTACATAAATTTTGAATGGGATCTTTCAGGACGGAACTTTTATAATAAATAAAAGTCAAAATCATTAATTCAATAAATCATTAATTAGATAAATCAATAATTCAATGAATAATCCATATTCCAAGTTACACTCCTTATATTCTGGATTTCAGAAAGCGCATGAGTCTGTTATATCGAACAGTGGGTTAGCTGCTGAAAACTGCGCCCAGAAAAGTGGTTTGGTATTCGGCCTGCAAGTTGATCAAATTATACCATGTAACTATGTAAACCCCTTGAGTATATACGGTGGAGGTTTCCACAATCCATTAAATGATCCCCGCTTTAAAAAGATACCAGTCAGAGTTATTTATTCTCAAGAATTTGAACAAAGAGAACCGTTAGGGCTATCACATAAACCCGGGGCATATCAGGAGGCTGATCAAAATATCAGAATTGTTACCGGTCAACCAGAAATAAGAATTGATCGGGTTTGGAGTATGGCTGGTGAACGTTCTAACTTGGCAGCAGGAAATGAGTTGGATGTTGCAGCTTCTGCTTCTGGCTCTGTTGAACCTCTTACTCTCTCTCATGGTAAGGTTTACAAAAAGTCTGAGAAACGTAGGGCTGCCGATAAGGCTTACCATGTGTCCGAGAAGGGGAAGGCTGCTAAATGGGCCTCGGCGAGGTCCGAAAAAGTGAAGGCTTACCAGAGGGCTTACGCAAAATCTGAGAGGGGGAAAGCTGTCCGTAAGGCTTATCGTGCGTCCAAAAAAGGGCTGGCTACCCGGAGGGCTTACCAGAGGATTTACGCACAGTCTGTGAAAGGTAAGTCTAACCAGATAGCCTACCATAAGGCGTACTATGAAGTTTTAAGTAAAACCGGGGATAGAGAGCAGGCAAGAATTGCTGGCAGGCAGGCTACCGCATTGATAAGGGAGTCGAATAAAATAAAAAATAATGCACTTGAATAAACCTTTAATGACTTAAGCCTGGTTAAAAATTAAGTTTGGTCTGTCAGATAGGAACTTTTACAGGAAAGCACAGTCCTAATCATTAATTCAATAATCTAATAATTCAACAAATCAATGTCTACTCCATATTTTAACTCACACTCCTTGTATTCAGTATTTCAGAAAGCGTATGAATCTGTTATAACGGGCAATGGATTGGTTTTTCATGACCGGCCGCAGCAAAGTGGTTTAATATTTGGACTGCGAGTTGATCAAACTGCACCAAATAATTATATAAACCCCTTGATTCCATATAGTGAAAACTTCCATAACCCTTTCAATGATTCCCGTTTTAAAACAATGCCGGTCAGGGTGATTTATTCTCAAGAGTTTGAACAATGCCAGCCGTTAGACTTCTCACCTAAACCCAAGGCGCAATCTGGTGAATCTCTGGCCGTAGCTCCTGATAAGGCTTGCACACAGTCCGGGAAAGAGAAGGTTCACCATGAATCCGAAAAGGGAAATGCTTCCCCGAAGGCCTGTGCACAGACCGGGAAACGGAGGCCTCCGAAAAAACGAACCTGGGATCGGTCTGAAGCAGGGAAGGATTACTATAGGGCTTACCAGAAGACTTACGTGAAGTCCGAGAAAGGGAAGGCTTTCCTTAAGGCTTATGAACAGAGCGATATACGAAAAACTTCCCGGAATGCATACGAACAGACCGAGAAACGGAAGGCTGCCAAACGAGCCTGGTCTCAGTCCGAGAAAGGTAAGGCATACTATAGATCTTACCGTCAGTCTGAGAGAGGGAAGGCTGTCCGGAAGGCTTACCGTCAGTCCGAGAAAGGGATGGCTGCCCGTAAGGCTTACGCAGTGTCTGAGAAAGGGAAGGCTAACCAGAAGAATTACCGTGAGTCTGTGCATGGGAAGGCTGTCAGACAGGTCTGGGCAAACTCCGAGAAAGGGAAGGAGTCCAAACTGATATGGAGAAATTCAGAGAGGGGTAAGGCTTACCGGACGCTTTACACCAAGGCTTACAATAAAGTTTTCAAGCATACCGGTGATAAAGCGCAAGCAAGAATCGCCGGCAGGCAAGCTACTGCCTTTATAAAAAATTCAAATAAAGCAAAAAATAAATGAGATTGAATCAACCTCAATTATTAATAGCTATGCCTGGCTGACATAAAAATGGAAAAGTATCTTTCTGGTAGGAACTTTTATAAGAAAGTATAGTCCTAGTCATTAATTCAATAACTCAATAATTCAATGGCTACTCCGTATTTTAATTCACACTTTTTGTATCCGGGATCCCGAAGAGCGTATGAGTCTGTTATGTCGGGCAGTGGATTCACTGTTAAAGACTGGTCGCAGCAAAGTGGTTTGGTATTCGGGCTGCGAGTTGATCAAACTGCACCAAATAATTATATAAACCCCTTGATTCCATATGGTGAAAACTTCCATAACCCTTTCAATGACTCCCGTTTTAAAAAAATGCCCGTCAGGATTATTTATTCGCAAGAACCTGAAAAAATCAAGCTGCTAGACATATCACATAAACCCGGGAAATATCAGGAGGCCGAACAAAATAACAGAATTCTATCCAATCAATCAGAAATAAGAATTGAGCAGGTCTGGAGTATGGTCGATGAAGTGAGCCCTCACTCATACGGTTTAAGTAATGATCATCCTCCACTTATCTCAACGTTGAAAGAAACAGCAGGAAATGAGTTGGATGTTGAAGCTTCTGTTTCAGGAGCTGGTGAATCTTTGATCATCGATCATGATAAGACTTACGTGCAACCTGAGAAACGGAGGGCTTCCAAACGAACCCGGGCGGAGTCGGAAAGAGGGAAAGCTTACACAAAGGCTTACCGTGAATCCGAGAGAGGGAAAGCTGTCCGGAAGGCTTGGTCACAGTCTGAGAGAAGGAAGGCGTACCAGAAGGCTTACGCACAGTCTGAGAGAAAGAAGGCGTGCCAGAAGGCTTACGCACAGTCTGAGAAAGGGAAGGCTTGCCAGAAGGCTTACGCACAGTCTGAGAGAGGAAGGGCTGTCAGGAAGGCTTGGTTACAGTCTGAGAGAGGGAAGGCTTGCCGCAAGGTTTACGCACTGTCTGAGAAAGGGAAGGCTGCCAAACGAGCCTGGGAAAAGTCCGAGAAAGGGAAGGCTTACCGTGAGTCTGAGAGAGGGAAGGCTTGCCGCAAGGCTTACGCACAGTCTGAGAGAGGGAAGGCTGCCAAACGAGCCTGGGAAAAGTCCGAGAAAGGGAAGGCTTGCCGCAAGGCTTACGCACAGTCTGAGAAAGGGAAGGCTGCTGCCTTGAAGTATTACCGATATGCTTACCATAAGGCTTACTATAAAGTTTTCAAGAGTACCGGTGATAGGGAACAGGCAAGAATCGCTGGTCAGCAAGCTGGCGCTCTTATAAGAGAGTCTGATAAGGCAAAAAAAAATGAGCTTGCATCAAGTTCTGTTTCTTCCGTCCTGCCTGCTTTTTAAACTGACTGATAAGTCAGTAGCAGTATGATATTGGTTAACTACTTAACAGTCATAGTAAATCTTCAGGTCTGGTTGAAATAATTGTTGAATGGAATGGGGCAGAGAGGAACTTTTATAATGAAGGCACTGTCCTAAGCTGTAATTCAATATTTTTACTAATTCAATGTACAGATTTAACATAGACGCAAATTCCGTTTCTTCCTGTTTGCAGGGTTATTCAGGATCAGCTTTATCACCTGATACCTTCGGCTCACCGCGAACTATGGCTGGTTATTCGGTGCAGGCACTTGATCCATTTTCCCGATATTCAAATCGGGAGGTAAGCAATCAGGGGATACCATCAATTTCACGTGCACTTAAAGATTTTACAATTTCCCAACGACCGTCCACTGAAGGTCAATTCAAGCATTCTGGGCTTGCACCAGAAGAGCTTGATGCAATAGTATCTTGTGATTTTTCCAGTCAACCTGTTAATAATCCTTTTTCATCCACAGATTTAACTTTTAAAAATTCTCAACAGATAGCCCGGGAATTACCCTCAGAAAATTCATTAGCTGATTTTTCTAAGCCATCATCACGATCAGTTGCTATCGTTGGCCCGTTAAATACACACACACAAGGGCAGGCTTCAACGGGAATTACTGAGTTTAGAGCACCTGAATCGTTCCGTTCTGTTATACCTCTACCCCTCAGGCCCGCAGTCACTCACGATCAGTCAGATAAAAAAAAGGAATACCAGAAGGCTTATCGTATGTCCGAGAGAGGGAAGGCTGTCAAACGCGCCTGGGAAGACTCCCGGAAAGGGAGAGCTACCCGAAAGGCTTACCAGAGGAAGTGTCAGAATTCTATTCATCAGGCTTGTCGAAGGGCTTACAGTAAGGCTTACTATTTTGCTCTCAAGAATACCGGTGACAGAGAACAGGCAAAAATTGCTGGTCGAAAAGCGACTGACTTGATAAAGGAATCAATAACTCAGCATGCTAATGACCGATCCATATCTTAACTTTCAGTCCTTGATTTCGAGATTTCAGAAGGCATAATCCAATAACTCAAGTGAAATCGGGACTAATACCAAGTTGCTGTTCCAGTTGTTGAATGTATGCCGTGGCTTGTATCAAAGTCTCTACCTTTGTTAATTGTTGGTTGGATGCTCCGGGAATTTCATTTCGAAGTGCCTGGTAGGCTTGCTTCATGGTTTCTCTGCGTCTTTTTTCATTATCGGCGCGGATCTTTTTCCGTTCATCATAACTACGTTGGGGGGGATTTGTACTTTCCTCTGTGGCTGGTATGGAGTATTGGAATTTAGGGTCAATTTGCTGGACATTAAACTGATTGAAAGTGCATGCTGTGGGTGAATTGATTCGACACATGCCATAAGGATTATCCGATGGCGTACGAGACTGCATCGGCGTTATATTAAAGTTCATCTGATGTCATACCTCCTGCAATTTGAACAAGAAACCTTGAGTTCAACATGTGCAAAGTCAAAATAGTCAGCGGCATTGGATTCCTGAATATCGCTTACCTTCTTTTTCTGACAACTTATCAATGGCTTTCAGGTGGCATTGAGGGTTATCGGCGCAATAAAAGAGGGTGAAAAAACGCATCTTGTTCTGATCAAGTGGAACCATAAGACAAGCCAGTTGCTCCGGTAATTGAGCAAGGCCACATATTTCGCAGGAACCAAACTGCAAGAACTGGAAAGTGTTTGACATAACCTGGCCTGAGTAAAGAAGGTTGAAAGATTCTGAGTGAGTTACCGGTGATCAAATGTTCAATGAGTTGAGTCTATCCGATCCAGCTCAGGATGCATCATCTTCAACAGTGATGTGATAAATTCCATCCTCTTGATCTCGTAGTTACTCACATGCGGAACTGTCGATAGCCAGCAGGAAACTCTGCATTCAAAATCACTGCGGCAAATATGCCTGCTCAATTTCCTCTGCAGAATCGCAGCAAGTGCATGAAGGCGCTGTCGTTGCGCTTGCAGCTGGCCGTCAGGCTCTTCTTCAGAGGTTATAGAGATAAACTGCCTGGCTTTATCCAGGGTAAGCAGCGAGCGCATAAGCAAGCCATAAATACGCTCCTTGCCGTTGTCTGGGTAGCCAAAAAGAATGGTTCGAGGTAATGCAAACGCTGGCCCTTGATTCAGTTCAACTGTCAGCGGGTTAAGGTTCTCTATGAGGTGTTCCAGCGTATCGTTCAGTAATCGGGTTTCTTCAGCAAACGACAAACACCATACCGGCCTCTCAACGCCAGGAGCACGAATGGCCAATCGTGCTGCATGTTCATTTATTACTCTGTCGTCAATACTGACCATAAGCTCCGGACCTTTGATGCCTGAACTGCTGTCTTTAGGAAGAATATTGTAGGCATTTGGCAGTTTAATCGCCGGACATCCGGGGACTGGCCAGAGGAAGAAGGTGTCGTCGGCTCCTAAATCCCTGTCAACGAGAAGTGCTTCGTTAAGCGCTTGTATCTCTTTACAGAATTTCATGGCCGAGTCTTCAGTCGAGCAGATAATGTCAATATCATTGAATGATGTGCAGCGGTTCTGTAAAAAACGTGCGTATGAACCGGTAATCAGAATGGGGGGAGTGTTATAAGACTCATTGATTTTCTGGATAATCTCCAGTGTTCTCAGAGTTAGCACATTTAACTGCGGAACCTGATTGTCTGATAAGGGGAGCTCTCTTCTAACGGCAGCAGATGCCTGATGCTGATGGGTAGAGGCTGCGTATCCTTCAGGATCATCACCCGGATCGACCTGCCGACCAGCCTGCGGCTGACCATTCAGGTAAAGTTTTGAGTTGAAGAGCGTTATCTCCTCACTGCCTGCCGGACTCTCGAGGAAGTCGTTAAGCACTTCATCCGGTGTCACCGGCTGGCCATTCAACGGCAGCCCCCTCAGGCAACATTCCGCTTTGAAGCGTGCGATGGCTAATTTGAACTCATTGTTTTGATCTGGCTGTCGGTTGAACTCCTGAACGACCTGATCCGGGGTAACTTGTCGATTGTTGTGGGGAATGTTTCGCAGGCAGAGTTTTTGCAGGAAGACGCCACTTCTGAGGGAGGTTGTATCATTTCCATAGGCGTTAAGTACAGCAGCCGGGGTAATTTGACGTCCTTGTAATGGTTTGTTTTGCCAATAGGCAACCTCCATACTGATGCGTTCATAGGCATTGGTGGCTGTTCGCCTGCAAGGCTGACGGGTTGAGATTTCCATACCGTTAAAGGTGCTTGCGGATCGGTCAGATATCGCGTCTGAACCGGCCTGTTGGTCAACATAGACAGCGGGCTCTGGGGGGGAAAAGGTTGAGGTAGTTGGTTTCATAAGATAACCCTGCACACCTGGACGAAAAACATCCCTTTTGACCGAAAAATGATCATTAAGTTCCATTCATGGGGCCTGCACTGGGGGGATGTGAGGTGCGTGGCAGTCATAACAATACCGATTTGAGTTATCAAGCGTGCATCATTGCAAGCAGTGTCCGGATAAACGCTTTCTTATTGGTCAGGCAATCATTAACAGGCTGAGTTGTTGATAGCCAGTTGTTAACCCTGTGCTCAAAATCATGACGGCAAACATGGCTGGTCAATTTCATTTGCAGACTCTTAGTCAGTGCATCAAGCCGTTGTTGTTCTTTTTGCAGCTGATGACTGCGGCAGCCTGGTTTCCCGGGATTGCCTGCACAGTGCAGAGTGATAAACTGCCTGGCTTTATTCAGAGTAAACAGGCAGCGTGACAGCAAGCCATAAATACGCTCATCGCTGTTTTGAGGGGTATTAAAAAGAATGGTTCGTGGTATTTTAAATACCTCCCCTTTTTGTAGCCTTTCGGTGAGCGGATCAAGGCTCTCAGTGAGGTATTCCAGCGTATCGTTCAGTAATCGGGTTTCTTCAGTAAACGACAAACACTGTACAGGTCTCTGAACACCGTGGACGTGAACGGCCAATGGTGCGGCATTTTCATGGATGACTCTGGCATCAACATTGACCTGAAGCCCCATGGCTTTTATACCGAAATCACCATCTTCAAGATGAATATTGAAGCCATTTGGCAGTTTGATCTCCTGACACCCGGGGACTTCCCGGATGACAATACTTTTGGGAATGTCTGAATCCCTGTCTGTGTTCAGTGCCCGCAGCTTTTCACAGAGTATTCTGGCCGACTTTTCTGTCGCGCAGATAATGTCAATGTCATTAAATACTGAGCACATATTCTGCAAACAACGTGCGAAAGAACCGGTAATCAGAATGGGGGAATCGGTACAGGAAATATTGATTTCCTGAATAATATCCAGTGCTTGAAGTGTGAGTGCGGTTAACTGCGGAACCTGTTTGTCCGAAAAACCCGGTCTATTTGACCATTGCGGCAGGGTTTGCGCTACACCGGCGTTTGTTGCCTGAGTGGCCACATATCCTTGCGCACTGTTACTCCCCGGGGTAAAAATATTTTCTTTTTGAAGCAGTAGATTATCCATTACATCGGCTTCGGATTGGCATTGCTCAAACCAGCAGCCTAAAGCATGGTGCAGTTTGCTGACTTCAGTAAAACTCTGAAGGCACTCCAGAACCTGATCCTTTTGGATTTGATGTCCATTCACCCCGTGGCTGGTGAAATAGCAGTAGGCCAGGAAGAAGAAATGCAGCCGTGCTTTCTGAAATGAGTGTCTCAGGGTTATGATGGATTGCAATACCTGCTCTGCAGACACGCTCTGTTGATCAATGGACAGTTCATGCTGCATAGCCATGAATTTCAATATACATTGCAGTCGATGTTGCTCATCCCCTTTGACTGATGTGTTGTTCAGGATTTGCCAGGCCTCTTGCAGCAAATCCTGAGCGTCGTTGTTGTCATCCCACCACTGAGAGTGTTTCAGTCTTTCAATCAGGTATCTGGTTTGCCTTGCAGATTGATCCCCGGGGACTTGATTAAATGCTTCCAATACGTCCTTGTTACCCAGATAACGGCCATTCAGTTTTTTTGCATTCAATGCCAGCTGAGAATAAAAAATAGCGATTTCCAGCAATCTGCCAATGCGTTCAAAATCCTTGACTACCGCATCCGCCGTCACCAACTGGCCATTTAACAGCAAACCCCTCAGACAACATTCCGCTTTGAAGCGCGCCACCCCCAACTGGCCTTCAGGGCTATCCGGGAAGCCCTTAACCACTTCATCCGGTGTGACTGGCTGACCTTTCAACGCCAGGCCCCTCAGGCAACATTTTTCCTTAAAGTGCGCTATTCCCAGCTTTCCTTCCGGACTGTCCGGGAAATCCTTAACCACCCTGTCCGTTGTGACCTGCTGACCATTCAACAGCAGGCCTCTCAGGCAACACAGTTCCTTGAAGTGCGCTATCGCCAGTTTGCCTTCCGTACTGTTCGGGAAATGCCTGACCACCTCATCTGATGTGAGCTGTGAGCCACGCAGAGTGAGGCCTTTCAGGTAACATTTCTCCTTAAATCGTGCGATCCCCAGTTTGCCTTCCGTACTCTCCGGAAATGCCTTTACCACCGTATCCGGTTTGATTGGCTGGCCATTCAATAGCAAGCCCCTCAGGCAACATTTTTCCTTAAAGTGCGCCAGCTGCAGCGCTGCTCTGATTGCCTTATAGGCCTTAACCACCGTATCCGGTGTCACTGGCTGGCCATTCAACGCCAGGCCCCTGAGACAACATTTTTCCTTAAAGCACGCTATCCCCAGTCTGCCTGCGGTATTATCCGGAAAACCCTTCACCACCGCATCCGGTGTGACCGGCTGGCCATTCAACAGCAGGCCCATCAGGCAACACAGCTCCTGAAAGCGCGCTACCCCCAGCTTGCCTTCCGGACTATCCGGGAAACCCCTGACCACCGCATCCGGTGTGGTCTGCTGGTCCTTCAGCAACATGCCCCTGAGGCAACATTCTTCCTTAAAGCGACCCAGCTCCAGTGTTGCCCTGGCGGCCTGAAGATCTTCAATCACCGCATCCGGTGTGACCGGCTGGCCATTCAACGCCATGCCCTTCAAACAACATTCCGCTTTGAAGCGCGCTTTCCCCAGTTTGCCCTCCGGACTATCGGGATACGCCTCAACCACCGTATCCGCTGAGACCTGCTGCCCCTTCAATGCCAGGCCCCTCAGGCAACACAGTTCCTTGAAGTGTGCCAGCTCCAGTGTTGCCCTGGCGGCCTGAAAATCCTTAACCACTGCATCCGGTGTGACCGGCTGGCCATTCAATGCCTGGTTCCTGAGGCAGCATAGTTCCTTAAAGCGTGCCAGCTCCAGAGTGGCTTTGGCTGCCTGAAAATCCCTTGCTACCTCATCGGGTGTGACCTGCCGACCAGCTAATGCCAGGCCCATCACGTAACATTGTTCCTTGAAACGTGCCAGCGCCAGTGGTGCCCTGACGGCCTGAAAATCCTTAACCACCGCATCCTGTTTCACTGGCTGGCCATTCAACATCAAGCCTGTCAGGCAACATTTTTCCTTAAAGTGCGCTAGTCCCAGTTTGCCATCGAGAGTAGCCGGGAAGGCCTTAACCACCGCCTCTGGCGTGACCGGCCGCCCATTTAACAACAAGCCTGTCAGGCAACATTCTGCCTTAAAGCGTGCCAGCTCCAGTGTTGCCCTGGCGGCCTGAAAATCCTTAACCACGGTGTCTGGTATGACTGGCTGGCCATTCAATGGCAGACCCTTCAGGCAACATCGCTCTTTAAAACGCGCCAGCTCCGTTGTTGCCCTGGCTGCCTGATAGTCATTCACCACCTCATCCGATGTTACCCACCGGCCATATAACTGCAGGCCCTTCAGGAAGCATTGTTCCTTAAACCGGGTCAGCTCCAGTGTTGCATTGGCAACCTGATAATCCCTAACCACCTCATCCGGAATGACCCGCTGGCCATTCAACATTAGGTCCCTCAGGCAACATTGCTCCTTAAAACGGGCCAGCTCCAGTGTGGCGTTGGCCTCCTGATAATTCTTAACCACCACCTCCGTTGTGACGTGCTGGCCATGTATCTGCAGGCCTGTCTGCATACAGAGTTCGGTAAAGCACGCCGACTCAAGTGTTGCGTTAGCTGCCTGATAATCCTTAAGCACCGCCTCCGGTGTGATCAGATGACCATTCAATGTTATGCCTTTCAGGCAGCAATGTTCCTTAAAGCGCGCCAGCCCCAGGGTTGCTCCGGCGGCCTGAAACTCCTTAACCACTGTTTCCGGTGCAACCAGCTGACCATTCAATGTCATGCCTTTCAGGCAGCATTGTTCCTTAAAGTGCGCCAGGTCAAGGAGGACGCCGGCTGCCTGAAAATCCTTAACCACCGCCTCCGGCGTGACCGGCTGGCCACGCAACGGCAGGCAATTCAGGCAACATTCCGCTTTGAAGCGTGCTATTGACAGTTTGCTTTCCGGGGTACCAATGAACCCCTTAATCACATCATCCGGTGTGACCGGCTGGCCATTCAACATTATGCCCTTCATGCAACACAGCGCCTTAAAGTATGCCAACGCCTGTGTTGCGTTGATTGCCTGATAATCCCTGGCCAGCGCCTCCGGTGTGACGTGATGGCCATTCAACAACAGGCCCTTCAGGCAACACATTTCCTTAAATCGCACCAGTTCCAGTGTTGCGTTGGCCAGCTGATAATCGTGAACTACCGCCTCCGGTGTGACCCGCTGGCCATTTACTGTCAGGTCTCTCAGGCAACATTGTTCTTTAAAACGCGCCAGCTCCAGGGGGGTTTTGAGTGCCTGAAAATTCTTGACCACCGCATCCGTTGAGACCCGATGGCCATTGAGCGTCAGGCCCTTCAGGCAGCATTCCGCCTTAAAGCGTGCTATTGGTAATTTGTGCTTATTGTATTGGCCTGGTTGCCGGTTGAATTCCTGAATGACCTGCTCCGGGGTAACTTTTCTATTGCCCTGTAAAATGTTCTGCAAGCAGAGCTTTTGCAGGAAGAAGCCACGTCTCAGAGAAGTCTTGTCATTTCCATAGGCTCTGAGCACATCAGCCGGGGTGATTTTGCGTCCTTGTAATGGTTTGTTATTCCAGAAGTCGTCTTCAAGTTCTTTGCCATGATCCTTAGTGGAGGCTGTATCTCTATGGGACTTCAGTTTTGATACTCTCTGACCGTTAAATGTGCTTGTTGAGCGGTTTGGAATTCCACTTGATCCGGCTTGATGGCTAACCCGGCCAGCAGGCCTTCGATGGGGGTGGCTTGATGGGGATGCTTTCAGAATAAAACCCTGCACACTTGGACTATAAATACCGCCATTTGACCTCAAAATGATTATTAGGTTCCTCTTTTGACTTTCAGGTAAGGGCGAAATTAAGACCTATTCTTTAAGGAACGTAAAACATTTAAGGAGTTTATTCGTGGTTCAATTTCGCTATCGTTTTTCTATTGCCGCGGTCTTCTTTCTACTGTTAAACCAGTCAGTTCACGCACTTACGGGTAAAGAGGATACGGATTGCCATCATACGCAGATGGGTTTGAACTCAATTCGTTCAGCTTTTCAGAAGTGGGAATACGGTCGTAAGCATCCGAATATTTATCGTGAACGGGCACCGGAAGCGATGATAGAGCATTACCGACGCTGGCAGGAATACCCTGAATTGCCTGCCCATATCCGTGATGAAAGGGGAGCTCTGGCAATGATATCAACCTTTCATCGCTGGAATCAGGCGAGGAAAGGTCGGTGTTGCCAGTAGGTTTAACGCTGGTTTGGAGTAATGCCCAGCCCTTTCAGGACTATCCGGGTTAATGTCTCTGTTGCCTGGTCATAGTCAGACTGCTCAAGCGTATCTTTTCCAATGGCCCGGGCTATCTGGTAAGAGAAGTCTGCATAATGCTGTGTGGATGACCAGAGCAGAAAGATAAGGTGCACAGGATCCACCGCATCCATTTTTCCCTGGTCAGACCATGCCTTGAACACCTGTGCCCGTCCCCGAAACCACATCTGATAGTCCTCACCAAAATACTCTGTCAGGTGCGGACCACCATTGATGATTTCCTGGGCAAAGAGTCTGGAGGCCAGGGGATTCTTCCGGGAGAACATGATTTTGGTATGAATGTAGGCGGCCAGCGCCTCTTCCGGGTCATCCTCAGGACTGAGGCTGTTAAAGCTCTGATCCCATAGCTTGAGGATATGCGACAGAACGGCAGCATAGAGCGAGAGCTTATTGCTGAAGTAGTAGTGAACGTTGGCCTTGGGCAGGTTTGCCCGTTCCGCGATGCGCTGCATGGTAGTGCCTTTGAAGCCATGGGTCACAAACTCCTGTTCGGCAGCGGCCAGAATGCTTTTTTTATTATTTTCCCGGATTTTCCCGGGACGGTATTTTTTCGCAACTGCGTCCATATGCTCATTCAACCCTGTTCGTGGTGGTAACCTCAGGTGATTGAGAGAAGTATTATTCCTGATACCGGCATGGCCCTCAAGGAGTTAGGCGTCCTGTCGGACTTAAGACTGTCCTGCGCGGCAACTGCTCCTAGTGCATCCGTGCAGTCGTGCGGTTGCGAGAAATTGGTCTAAAATCCCTGCTTCTTCGTCAAATAGCCCCGCTACTTGTGCCCCTTAGGGTGTTTTCCTCAGAATCAGAAATTTTTAGCCTCAATTTCTCGCAATCCTCACTATAGATGCTTAAGTCCGACAGGCTCACGGGAATTATTATTAAAAGGACAACTATCTCTGGGCTTTGGCAATGCGGGTTGGATAGGGACTGGTGCGTTACATATAGACTCTATAGAGGACATATCGTCTAAATCAGTGGTAATGCCAAGCAGGGAGGGAATAGATCCAAAGTTCCATGGTGCGTCAGCATCTGGAGTGCGCAGGGATGGGGTTTCGGGGAATGGTAATCTGGAGGTATTTAAAGTTGACCTTCTGTATTGTGATTCGTTGGTATTTGGGGCTGACCCGGAGCTCTCCTGCACAGGTGTGCTCATCGATATAGTTGAGAGTTGTCCTCCGGGTACGGGCCACTGTGAATCTGAATTGAAAGTCCCCGGACCACACATTGATAGTTGTTGAGGTGTGGCTGTTGCCATTGCTCGTGCTGACTCCGTACCTGTTGAGGTCAATGTTGGATGAACAATGTCAGGCTCAAATGTCGGGTTATCATCTTGCAATAATTGTTGGCATAGGACAGAAAATGCAATACCAGTTTCATTACTAATGCCCGTAGGGCTATTCACCTGAGCTGGGTTGGTGCTGGTCCCGACAGGAACAACGGCCTCAGGATTTAACGGTGCCAGTTGAGAAGGCCCGGGTTGGATTTTTCCTGTCTGTGCATTTGCAGCCAACATCTCATGTAATAGATCAATGGTAATATCTTTCTGCCAGAGGAGTGTTTCCATTCCCGTTTGGTAGTCCAGTAGTTGATCAGGCGTCATCTGGAGTATATTGAGCTGCTGATTAACAGTATGATTGATCGCAGGAACATTTGTTTTCAGGTTATTCATTTCTTTCTTTAATTCTTCGACTTCCCGACATTTCGCGTCTGCCAGAGTTTTTGTGCAAATGAGTTCTCTCTGCACTTGTTCTAACTGTTGGTCTTCATTAAGCAGTACTGTCTGTTGCTCGATAAAACATCTTTCTTGGTTTTTAAATTGGCTGTTACTAACCTGAATTATTGATTTTTTGTAATTGGTCATATTTTTTTGTGATTGGTTTAAATCATATTCTAACCGGGCTTTCGCTCGTTCTAAGGAAGTCACCTGATCCCGGAGTTGGCAAATTTCTTCATGGCTGCTTTCAGCCTGGGCAGATATTTTTTCAAAATTGTCCTGAGTTCTTTTTAATTCATTCTGTGTATGACTAGACTCTTGACGTATTATTTTTATGAGTTCTGTTTGCTTGGTCAGTGCATCTTGGGCACGACTCAGGTCTTCCCCAGCAGATTCTTTTTCCAATATTGACTGTTCAAGATCTGATCTGATCTCAGTCAACCTGGTATTAAGGTTTTTATTTTCTGTACTTAAACAATCTTCATGTTTTTTCAGGGAGGTGACTTCTGTTTGCAGTTGTAAAATACTTGCTTTAGTCTCTTTCAGGTTATCTATCAGCTTGTTTTTCTCTATTAGCTGTTCACGTTCATTTGATTCTTTATTGGCAAGCTCAGATTTAATATCTTCTAATTCAGATAACAGAGAGCTTTCCTTGTCATTCATCGTTTTTAAATCATTCTCATATTTTTTAACGAGTTCTTTATAGTCTTTCAGCCTGCTGACTTCCGTTTGCAACTGTAACATGCTTGCTTTTCCTGCTTTCAGGCTGTCTTCCAGTTTGTTTTTTACTATTAATTGCTCGAGTTCATTTGCTTCTTTGTTGGCAAGTTCAGATCTGATGTTTTCTAATTCAGATGTGAGAGAGTGCTGCCTGTCTTCCATTATTTTTAAATCACTCTCATAAGTTTTAATGCGTTCTTCATGCTCTTTCAACCTGTTGACTTCCGTTTGCAACTGTAACATCCTTGCTTTGGTTTCTTTCAGACTATCTTCCAGTTTGTTTTTTTCTATTAGTTGTTCACGTTCATTGGCTTCTTTGTTGGCAAGTTCAGATCTAGTGCTTTCTAATTCAGACAAAAGAGAGTTTTGTTTGTCTTTTAATGTCTTTAAATCGCTCTCATACACTTTAATACGTCTTTCATATTCTTTCTTCAGGCTACTTACTTCCGCTTGTGACTCTAAAACATTTGCCTCAGTCAATTTCAATTGGTCTTCTAGTGTCTTTTTTTTTATTAGTTGTTCACGTTCTTTTGATTCTTTTCTGTCTAGTTCGTATCTAATATTTTCTAATTCGGATAACAGAGATTCTTGCTTGTCTTTCATTTTTTTCAAATCACTCTCATACACTTTGATGCTTTCCTTAGAAGTTAGTAGCTCTTTTTTAAGGTGAGTGATTTCAGATTCAAGCTTGATTTTTTCATCCTGGTTGCTGGATTCTCTGAGTAATTGGCAAAGAAGTTCTCTCTCTTTTGCTAAAGTTCTAACATTGTTTTCCAGGATGTTAACTTTACCTGCTAATTGTTCTGAGTTTGTTCTGTATTCTGTGATCTGGTCTTTTAGGGATGTTAACCCTATATCTTTCTCTTTGATATCTTTATCTTTCTCTTTAATATCTTTTTCCTTTTCCTTAATCTTTTTTGAGAGCTCTGTGATTCTATTGCTTAAGCTTTTGTGCAAACTATCATTGTTTTTTAATTTCAAATTTGCTTTATTGAGATCCTGCTTGAGGCTTTTTAATTCGTCCTGATTTGTTTTTTTCTGCTTTTTAAGGTTGTCGATTTCTTCTTCCAGGCGGCTTATTTTTTTGATGTGATTTTTTTTTAGTTCTTCTATTTTTTTTGTTTTTGTTTTTATTTCATTTTGATATTGAGTTTTCAACTCTTCCATCTTTACACCACTTTCAAGTAATGTGTCTCTGGAAATTGTGCATGCTTCTCTGGCTGATTGGATCTCCTTTTCCAGTTTTTTAATCTTTTTTTCCTTGTCAGAAATAGTATCTCTGAATGATTCTGCCTCTTTGATTGACTTTTGATTTGTAATTTTTTCTTCCATTAATTTTTGTTGCAGATTTGCAGTCTCTTGCCGTGTTTCTCTTGTTATCAAACATATAGATTCTACCATGTTTTTCATTGATCTTAATGGGTTGTTCGGCTCTTTATCTCCTGATTTATTTTTTTTTGTTTCTTTTTTTTGTGGGCATATTTCACTTATATTTTTCTTGCATTGTTCTTCAATGTTTTTATGTTCTTCTTCAAGTCTGCCTAGTTTGTCTTTTAGAGATCTTATGGTATCTGTCAGTGATTTTACTTCACCCTCTAACGCTATTGCTGACTCTTTTGACAGTTTAAGCTCTTCTGCCAGGTGGTGATTTTCTTTAGTTAATGTGTTTTTTTCTTTAACTTCCTCTTCTTTTTTTAACAATAATTGATTGGCTTCTTGCAGTTTTTCTTCTGTTGATTGTATTTTTTTTCTATATTCAGAAATTTCGTCCTTGTAATTTTTTAGTTGATCAGTTAATTTTTTGTTTTCATCTGTTATCTCTGTATTATCTGAAGATAGTAATTCTATTTTTTCTTCCAGATGTGTTTTTTCTTTTGTAAGATTTGATATATTTTTCTCAGAGTCAGTAAGTCGCGATTCAAGTTCCATATTTATATTTTTTACTATGGATAATTCATTTTCTGAAGAAAAACAATTTTTTAAAGCATCATAATTTATATCTTCTCCGATTTCAGGATCTTCACCGCTGGGTATAGAGCTAACACCTGATTTAAATGCAAGTAGAAAAGGAAAAATACTGTGGTACTTATGCTCATTTTTCCATAATTCTTCATTTCTAAATTCTTCTTTTTGGGTATTTTTTGGGTCTACCATGATAAAGTAGTAGTGCTTTAAATTCATTACCGCCGCTAAAAGGAACTCATATTTCTCAATATCCTGTCTCATCAGATCGTATTTTTCAGCATGAACAAATGGGTAGATCAATGTTGCAAATGTTTGTTCAGAATTAAGCTTATTAGCTGATGAACTTATGTTGAATTCAGTCGTTGCGACTGTCCTTCTTATGGGTGCACCGGTTTCCGGATGAAGATCATCTACTTCATCCATGCCGGGCAGTTCTGGCATTATCTGAATAAAGTCTTTTAATGCCTGGTGGAAAATATCATGAACCTCGGGTGTACAGTTTTCCTGTAGGGATGGTTTATAACCATTGTAGGATGTTGCAATCAGTTTAGTGATTGTTTGCCATTGTGATTTACCGAACAGCTGCAGACCCTTACTTTCAATGTCTTCAGGTTTGAGAAATTGGTCACAGTGTTTAATGCTGATTTTTTTCTTGTCTGATTCGGTTGGCTTTGGGTCTTTCAATGATGAGGTCAGTTTCTCTCTGAGCAATGCTGCTGATACTTTCCATCCTTTCCGACTTATGTATTGTGTTAAAAATATGTCCAGACATTCCCATGCAGTTATTGGTTTTTTACCATTTTTGTATTCAGTTTCATAAGAGAAGTAATTTTCCCCTTCCTTGAGGCCTCGTAAAACTATGTTCTTTGCCTGATCCCAAAAATAATTAACTGTTGTTATTTTACAATAACAATCACCCCAGGTAATTTTGACTAATTTCTTGTCTTTTTCTCTGGTTATATTTTTGCATGGCATCCATGCTGCCAGTATATTTTCCTCAATTATGGGGATATCATCACCATGGTATTGGTTACAGAATGCATCCAGAATACTTTTAAATGCATTCCAGAAATCTCCAAAAATTTTCTTTCCTCTGCCTTTTTTTGGGTCTTCGGTCAGATCTGTAAAAATCTGGTCATGGAGATTGTTTGCCTGCATTGTTATGGGCGGGGTGATTTTACGTGTTTTCAATATCTTTGCACGGTGGGGGAGTTGATCTGAGCCCTGCGAGGTGTTGTGACGTTTTCTTGGATTGGTGGAATTATGGCACTCTAGTGCATAACCCATTGTGGTTTTTTTTCCCCCCTGTCGCCCCCCAGGCTTTTTTTTCTGAGAGGCTTGTGGAGTGAAAAAATCCTGCTTTGCTGCGGATATATCCATAAGTCCCTGCTTTTCTCTGAATGACTGCATGTACATCGCTTAGTGTAAATAAGAGATGTAGTGATTGCACTTAACTTGCTTAGAACTTTCTTAAATTAGATGGTTGCTGCTTTTGGTGTGTTAATCAGCGATGATGGCATTTATAAAAGAGCAGACCGAATTATCTTTGTTTACGCCAGACCTTAGAACTCCAAAATGGCAGAAAGTTCCCTGTGCCCGGTTTGGCCTGCACATCAGGCTCATCGAAAGGATGTACTAGTAAAGAGGGTATACACCCTCACTCTCTAACTCGTAACTTGCGCCCTGATCACTTTTCACAATACTGACCTCAAATTGATCTTCCTCAAATCGAACCAGCATGTATTTCTGGAACACCGTTGCACCTCCCAGAAACACAGGGAGGTGCTCACCTGGTCCGTAGAAATCCCACAGGGTGTGAAAATCAACCTGGCCTACAAAAGAGTGCAGGTGACCGGCAAAAATGGCAGAAATTTTATATCGACGCAGGATATCTCTTATCTCATTGGTAAAACCGGAAATGTGGTAGTTCAGGATAATATGTTTGCCTTCACTGCTGGCCTGTTCCAGGTCATTGACCAGCCACTCTCTGGCGGATTGGATATCAAAATAATCCCTTCGGGTCTTGGCAAAGTTCCAGCCATCCCATTGTGCCGTATAGGTTGGGTAATTATTGAGTTGAACGAAATGGATATCACCAATATCCCAGGAATAAGCAAAGCTTTTACTGAATTTTTTTTTCAGTGATGGAAACTCGAAATAAGTCCCCGTGCTGTCATAGTCAAAACTGCGGACATTCAACGTACGCACATGATCTCGTAAATACAGCATCATTCTGGAAGCACAGTTATTCACAAAGCAGCCATCAACATTGTTGGAAATATCATGATTACCCAGGCCCGGATAGACGTTCATTTTTAATTCGTTATGGTATAGCTGGTAGTAGGCATCGAACTGCCAGTCATAACCAAAAGCGGTCAGGTCGCCATTGATGACAACGCCGGCCAGTTGCTCTTTACCCAGGTCATCCATTAATGCATTCAGGCTTTGCACATAATTCATATTTTCCTGCCAGGCTTTGTCCTGGTCATCACAATTTTCCTTTGATGATTTACATGACCATGGGTACTGAGGGTCTGACATAAATGCCATATAAAAATCGTGATGGTTGAACGGAATCAACCGCGCATAGGAAAAATTGTCTGCCAGCGCTTCTGCCACATTGCCGCTAGCGTTGAAATAGGTTCTGCAAATGCCACTTCCATCCGGTTCATCACAGACCTCCAGTGCCTGATCGGAGGTCAGCTGGATGGGTGTGGCCGAATCATCGGCTTCACACAGAGGCAATAGCTGTTCAGAGTAGTGTTGGAGTTCATGCAGATTCGTGCAGTCTTGTTCTGTAGCCAGGCATTGATTCATGAACACTATGCCCAGGACGAGAGAGGTTAGGCTCTTGGATGCATTCCGGATGGTAAGGTGGGGCATAATGGGCCTCATATTATTGCGAAGTGACTGCGTTATGATGTCCAAATCAATTTTAATTAACTAACACTATGAAAAGGTTAAAAATATATCGACAGATGATGGTTGGATTTGAACAAACATTGAAGAGAGAAAGGTGAGGTGGATGATATCCATTATGTTTTTTGATGGTCATCTGCCCGTCAAACAGTCCTTCATGAACGCGGTGGCCAGAAAGTATTCCATTGAATCGTCTTAAGTAGCTGGCCATATGGAATCGAATATTTCTGGCTACTTGGGCTGGTACTATGCGAGGCACAACGGAGGGAGCATAGCCGTAGCTATGTGACCGGAGTTGTAACGAAGCAGAGTGCCAGCACAAGGAGTCAGAAATATATGATTTCATATGGTTAGCTACTTATCAGCCAGTACGAGAAAGTCTGGATTTATCAGGCTTTCTTTCAGGTTATAACTGAACTGCTGGCCAACCGGGCGAGTTTGGGAACAAAATTCTAATCCGGTTGTCCATAAAACTGATCAGTCAGTCAACATATCGGCTTTTAATCTGGTCAATCACAAGAATTTCGTTTTCATTCTACGTTCTGGAGTTTACATGGCGAATTCCATCCAGTCACAAACATCTATCCGGCGCACTGCCGTCGACGGTGCTGATCAATTATCGTTCGGCACTACACCTGCTGTAGCCGGGACGTTTGATTCCCGGCACACCACCACCACCTCATCTGAGCGCCTTCAACTGAAGATGCTGGGGTATTCTGAGAAGGATATTATTACTGGGGAGACGGCGCTATATGAACGGGCAATTAAACCAACTCCGGCTGATATTATCCAGGAGCTTGCCGGCAAACGCGTTGATATAACCTCCGCATTTCACATCATCAAAGAGGCGATGGACAAGACTCTCGGCTTCCGTAATCAATCTCAAATGGTCAAAGATGTCGCCAGGTTTGCCGAGTCGCTGAAAAAAAGTCTGGACAAAAAAATTGACGAACACCTTACCTCTGCGTGGCCGGAGCAGCAAAAAGTGGCCGAGATTGTCAGCAATTGGCCAGAGTTCCTCAAGGAGTCGGCAACCTACATCCGTTATGGCTGGCCAGTTCTGGCTATTGGTGATGATCAACAGTTCTTATGTGACTTCGGGTCTGCCACAGAAGTCTGCACTCACTACTGTGAATCATACCCGGGTGCCCATCCGCGGATATTTCCTGGTCTTGCAAATCTTCATTATCATAGTTTTGATCCAAAGTACTATAAGAATTATTCTCCAGAGGTCTATCAACGCCGTTTTGGTGAGTTTGCCCAACAAGTTCAGGAGTTGGTTAATAACCCTCCGCCAGATTTTCCCAAAATCGATGAATGTTCATTCCTGGAGTATCCGGTCTTTTTCCGTCTGGTCAAGGATATCTGGCTTGACGCATTATCGACTAATAATACCGGAACCATGGAAAGGGTCAGTCATTTGATGGTGTCGTATACGAAGGTCTTACACAAAATGTCTGAATATCGTTCCAAACCCAAACACCACGACTCTCTGGATGACCAGTTAAGTAGCGCCCATGCTCATAAATTGGGATATGAGGATTTGTTAGTTTTAGCCTTTCAGCTGGCTACGGCCCCTGATAAATGGGAGGAAAACTATAAAGATATTTTCCAGCAGTTGATCAGCCTTGAACTTTCAAGTGAGGAAAGCGAGCTAATGAGATGTTATGACCAATGGACGGAGGGTCCCGTTCAGCAAATGAAGGTCAGTCATTGGGCAGAGTCACTGTTTATTCCGAAGACCATCAAAACCTTGCACTTTCTGCAAGATATTATCAACTATATTAATCAGCCACGTGAGGATTTAAGGGGTGGTCCTCGTTCGGTTTCGAATAGTTTCGAATGGAATGACAGAGACTACTTCGATGCAGATACCAGGCAGCTACTGAAACCCATCATTGCAAAAGACCTGGGGAATTTAGGTCCCCTGGAGGAAACTCAAAAGGTGCTTGATGCTTTTTTCAGCAACAAGGTCCCCAAGTTAGCATAATTATCCCGTTGCGTTCAGAAAGACCTGCACAAAAAAGGATCGAATTTACTGTAATGGTACCCCAATATTTTTAATGGGTTTTGGAATTGGATAACCACGAAGGTCAAAAAGAGCAGGGAGAAAAGAAATCTTTTCTTTGTGCTCTTCGTGAACGGTCCCGTCTTCGTTTGGTTAACTGTTTCGATAGATAATTGTTGGCTTTGAACAAACCCGGAAAGCATTTGCTATTCTGAATTGGGTCCTGATTAGCATGGATATTATTTATGATTAGCTACAGAAAAAATAGCTACAAAAATAAATAGCTAAGAAAATAAATAGCGTTTTTAACAGGGTTAAATGGATATTGCATCATAATCCGGCACTGCCGAATAATCATATAAGGATTGAATAGAGATAAGACTTATGACGAAAGGAAAGTTAGCAGGAATAATTCTGTCAGGTTTTATTGCCTCGGCCTGCTCTCAGGAAACACGCTTTAATCTTGACCAGAGCGATATGTCAGAAAAGCCCACGTATCACAAGCAAAGTGTTGAAGAAATTCTGAACACCTCAGACGATGAAGAACTGGTTCGGATTTCCGGTGAAATTGTTAAGAAAATCAAAGGGAAAATATATCTGTTTCGTGGTGAAACCGGTGAGATTAACGTGCTTATTGATGATTCAGCCCTGCCCGATCAGGAGGTTAAGCTGAACTCTCCCAGCATTATTAAAGGTGAGGTGGATAATCCACCTGACAGAGCCCCCAGGGTTGAGGTGGATGATATTCATTATGTCTTTTGATAGCTATCTGCCGCTCATACAGTCCCTCAGGAACGCGGCGGCCAGAAATTATTCCATTGAATCGTTTTATCAGCCAGTACGAGAAAGTCGGGATTAATCAGGCTTTCTTTCAGGTTATAACTGAAACGCTGGCCATCCGCATTAAGAAACAATCCGCCTGCCCCTTCAACAACCGCCTGAACAGCCCCGGTATCCCATTCCGATGTAGGGCCAAGTCTGGGATAGATATCAGCCTGACCCTCAGCTATCAGGCAGCTTTTTAATGCACTGCCAACTTTTCTGGATATCAGGCCCGGATACACCGCTTTCAGTGTGTTAAGGTAGTGACTGGCCTGTTCTGTGCCATAACTGCGGCTGCCAAGAACGATGACTTCCTTCTCCGGAGCGAACTTTCGGGGCCGGATTTCATAAGCAACACCATCGTTAACCTGTTTCCACGCGCCCAGACTTTTACCTCCCCAGTAAGTGGTATCCGTCGCGGGCAGATGCACGATGCCAAGGAGCGGATAGTTATTCTCAATCAGGGCAATATTGACGGAGAATTCACCATTGCGGTTAATAAACTCTTTGGTGCCATCCAGAGGGTCAATCAGCCAGTAACGCTGCCAGTTTTTTCTTTCCTGCCAAGAGGGATGATCCGACTCCTCAGAAAGCAGAGGGTATGTTACCGGTAAACCTTCCAGACCATGAACGATGACTGTATTGGCCGCCAGGTCCGCCTTGGTGACAGGCGTAGTATCCGCCTTGGTTTGTACCCCAAGATCATCCTGCTGATAGACGGCGAGAATGCCTTTTCCTGCCTCTCGGGCAATGTGTACTAACTCAGGAATTAAAGACTCAGGATTGCTCATATCTCGCACTCTGGCAAAGGTGGATCAGGCCCTGTTGGCCTGAGCTGGCCGGTTAAGTATCAACCCAGTAACCCGGCTTGAAGTTGCTCGCGCACCATAAACAGGGCTGCGATCACTCTTGCTTCCGTAAAGTCCGGCCGGGCACACAGCGTCATTAACTGATCAAATGAAAACGTCTCGACTTCCAGGGGTTCTGGTTCATCGCCCTCCAGCGTCTCTTCATAAAGGTCCCGGGCCACCATAATATGAATACTGCGTTTCATGTAGTTGGGTGAAAGGCTGAAGTCGGCCAGGTGATGCCAGCGGTGAGCGCCAAAACCGATCTCTTCCTTCAGCTCTCTGTTGCCCCCTTCTTGCAGGGTTTCGCCGGGTTCGGCAAGGCCTTTCGGGAGGGTGAGCTGGTAATCTTCCGTTCCGGCAGCGTACTCCCTGATCATCATAAAATGCTGGTGATCGACCAGTGGTACAACCATCACGCCCCGGTGTCCTGTCTCAAACTCACCGAGACGTTCATAAATACGTTCTTCACCGTTTGAAAACCGGATATCCAGCTCTTCGACCCGGAACAGGCGGGTTCGGGCGATTTCCCGGCATGCGCGAATCTCTGGCTTATTTTTCTGTGGAATGTGTTCCGTCATGGTTTCCTGATGGTACTGGCTGGAAATATCCGGTCATTATAGTGGGTACAGGCTCCTGGTAGCCATTGATGTCGGGTCACTTCTGGCCTTGAAAGCACGGAATTTCATTCACATTATGGCACTGATAAAATGGCTGGAAACGTTCAGATATGACCTGTAGCCGGATAACCCCTGAATTCCTCAACTAGCTGAGATGCCCTTATGATTGACTGGACCAAGATCAGCACAGTGTTGCTGGATATGGATGGCACGTTATTAGACCTCCATTTTGACAACTATTTCTGGCAAGAGTACGTGCCGTACAAATATGCAGAGAAACACGGTATTTCTCTGGCCAAGGCAAAAGAGGAGCTTAATCCCCGGTTTGAGCAAATCTATGGCAAGCTGCAGTGGTACTGTCTGGATTACTGGGCCGTGGAGCTGGATCTGGACATTATCGCCATGAAACATGAGATTACCCATCTTATCTCGTTCAGGCCTTACGCCGATGGGTTTCTGCAAAATATCCGGGATCATGGCAAGCAGGTGATTATGATCACCAATGCCCATCGTGACAGCCTCTCTCTGAAACTGGAACGTCTGCCCATGGCGCACTACTTTGATAAGTTAATCAGTTCCCATGACTATGGCTATCCCAAGGAGGAACAGAGTTTCTGGCGGGCACTGGAAGACGATATTGCCCTCGATAAGAAACATGCACTGTTTATTGATGACAATATCGGCATTCTTGATTCAGCAAAAACCTATGGTATTGCCGAGCTGCTGGCCATCCGTTATCCCGACAGTCAAAAAGGGCCCTGGGACACTGGCACCTACAATGCTGTTGAGGATTTCCGGGAACTGTTTATTTCTTAGCGTATTTTTTCCTGAAAAGACTGTCCGTCCGAGATGTGAGTCTCGACCTGCCGCAGCCTTTTCACGATAAAAAGCAGTCAGGGGGACCGAATGAGTAATAGTGAAAAGATCAGACTTGATAAATGGTTATGGGCAGCACGCTTTTATAAGACCCGCAGCATTGCCAAAGAAGCCATAGACGGTGGCAAAGTGCACTTGAATGGTCAGCGGTGCAAGCCAGGCAAAGAGCCCCGGGTGGGTGATGTGATAAAACTTCGTGCTGGCTGGGATGAGCGCATTGTTATCGTTAAGCAGCTCAGTGATAAGCGGCAGAAGGCTGAGCTGGCCCAGCAGCTTTATGAAGAAACGCCTGAGAGCCTTCAGGCCCGGGAAGAGGCTGCCGCGAATCGAAAAGCCTTGCGAGGTGCCATGCCCAGACCCGATCACCGTCCGGATAAAAAGCAGCGTCGTGAGATCCTGAAGCATAAAGCGGATTACTGATTTCGGTTGGTTCCATCGGTATATTGTATGGCGACTTTGATCGCTTCCGTCAGGCTGACTTCGCTGGCCTGACCGGTACCGGCGATATCATAGGCGGTTCCGTGATCCACCGAGGTTCTCAGAAATGGCAGGCCACAGGTAATGGAAACCGTACGTTGAAAGTCCACCATCTTGGTGGCGATATGGCCCTGGTCATGATACATGGACAGCACCCCATCATAAGCGCCGTTAAGCGCCTGATGAAACACGGAGTCAGCGGGAACGGGGCCAGTGATATTCCACCCTTCCTTCCTGGCCCGCATCACCGCAGGCTCAATGGCGCAGACTTCTTCATCGCCAAACAGTCCGTTCTCGCCACAGTGGGGGTTCAAACCGGCCACGGCCAGCGATGGCGAATGGATGCCCAGGGACTTGAGAATCTGGTAAGACTTGACAATGCCCTTGAAAACCCGCTCTTCAATAATGGCATCACAGGCCTGCCTGAGCGACAGATGGCGGGTAAGAAAGAAAACCCTGAGCCCGGCAACCTGGAAGAGCGTAATAGGGTCATGGGTGTGAGTCAGTGATGCCAGTATTTCCGTATGGCCGATATGAGGAATCTTTGCCGCTTTGAGCGACAGCTTATTGATAGGTGGGGTAACGATGGCGCTTTTTTTCTGCTGTTGAACATAGTGAACCGCCTGCTCAATAAACTGGTATGCTGCCGTTCCGGTTTCTGCAGAGACTTTCCCGAAAATAATGTTGTCGATATTTACGATTGGACAGTCAATCAGGCTGATTTGTCCGGGCTGATGCAAGTCAGGAGTCGTGTGTTGAATCAAACGGAAGCTGACCTTCTCCCTGCACAGGCTGGCTGCCTGTTCCAACCATCGAACATCCCCCATCACCACTGGCCGACAGGTGCTGGCAAGCTCCGGGGCACATAGTGACTTGATAATGATTTCTGCGCCGATACCGGCTGGGTCACCCATGGGGATACAGATCAGGGGAGGCATTTCGGCTATCGGTCACACCGGGACCGCCTGCAAGGCTGGAGACTCATATCAGCTTAGCAGTAATGTTGAGTGCCACAAGACTTCATTTCTGAGTAGTAAATAGGGTTGTGGAGGTAATCAAACCGTTTCTTGGTTATCATGACTGCAGCAACCGTGTGGAGTGAACTATGTTACGTCAAGTTTCTGTACCACAACGGTATTAGCAGTCATTCAGGGTATACACTTAAGCGGCTCTCCTCTGGCACGGAGAGTTGAGAGTTAAGTTAAAGTGATGTTAGAGCTGTTCTGGCTCTGGCAAACCTTCTGCCACATCGCGGAACAAGGCCAAAGCAGCTTCCAGATGATCAATAATCTCCTGCTGCAAAATGGCAGGAGGAGGCAGGTTGTCGAGATTATCCAGGCTGTCATCTTTGAGCCAGAAAATATCCAGACTGGCTTTATCCCGCGCGATCAACTGATCATATTTGAAAAACCTGAAACGTTCGGTTTCAGTACGATTCAGCCGATCCGTCGGGTTGTAACACTGAATAAACTCCTGAAGGTCACTCAGCGTTAATGGCCGCTGCTTCAGAGTGAAGTGTTTGTTCGTCCGTAAATCATAGAACCAGATGCCTTTGGTATGCACCTTTCCATCTCTGGGGGCATTATCAAAAAAGACCACATTGGCTTTAACACCATTGGCGTAGAAAATGCCCGTGGGCAGACGCAATATGGTATGTACATCGCAGGTTTGCAGCCACTTCTTGCGGATACGCTCCCCAACGCCCCCTTCAAACAGTACGTTATCCGGCAGTACCACCGCAGCCTGACCATCAGACTTGAGCATGGCAACAACATGCTGAAGGAAGTTCAGCTGTTTATTGGTGATAGTGGCCCAGAAATCCTGACGCTCATAGGTAATTGCGTCTTTGTCTTCTTCCCCTTGCTTGTTGGTAATGGTGAGGCTGCTCTTTTTACCAAACGGAGGGTTGGCCAGCACATAGTCCACTTTCTGGGCTGGAGGCTGGGTAAGAGCATCGGCACGGGCAACGCAGGGGTCGCCTTCGATATCACCAATATTGTGCAGGAACAGGTTCATCAAACAGAGACGACGGGTAGAAGGAACAATTTCATTCCCGTAAAAGGTCTCGTCGCGCAGGAACTTTTTCTGCTTAGGGTTGAGCTGCTGCTTGGCAATCCAGTGATAAGCACTCAGAAAGAAACCACCGGTTCCACAGGCTGGGTCGGCGATGGTTTTCATGGGTTTAGGCTGTACGCATTCAACCATGGCTTCGATAATGGCCCGGGGCGTAAAGTATTGCCCGACACCGCTTTTGGTGTCTTCCGCGTTTCTCTGGAGAAGGCCTTCGTACAGATCACCTTTGGTGTCGGAGTCCATACCCAGCCACTGTTCACCATCGATCATTTTAATAATACGGGGTAGTCACCATAGCCCACACCATCATCACGCAGTGTATGGCAATAGTTCCAGACCTTTTGCACCAGTGAAGATGCGTTCATTAATCAGAGTCCTTAAGCACATACTTCTTTTGTGCTTCATCAATAGCGCGCTGCAAACGGTGATGCAGCACTTCACGCTCAGGTAAAACGGTTAAATATTCTGCGACATGGATACCGGCATCATCCAGCTGCAGCAGTTCAATCTGTTCTTTACGGTTTTCGGCACAGAGAATAATGCCCAGTGGCGGCTTTTCTCCTGGCTGGCGTTCATGCTTATCCAGCCAGCGCAGGTAAAGCTCCATTTGCCCTTTGTAGTGGGCCTTGAAGCGACCAATCTTCAAATCCACCGCGACCAGTTGCTTTAACTGACGGTTGTAGAACAGCAGGTCAATATAGAAATCTTCACCATCGATCTGGATGCGCTTTTGGCGGGCAATAAATGAGAAACCAGCGCCAAGCTCCAGCAGGAAGTTCTCAAGCTCGCGCAGAATAGCGTCTTCAAGATCTCTTTCAAGGTAGTGATCATTCAGCTGCAAGAAATCCAGGACATAAGGGTCTTTCAATATCAGGCTGGGTTCCAGACGGTTTTTCTCGGCCAGGGTCTGCAGCTCTTTCTGAATCAGGGCTTCCGGCTTTTTGGAAAGGGCCGTGCGTTGATAGAGCATGGAGTCGATCCGCTCCCCCAGTTCCCTACGCTCCAGCCTTCGATACGGCACATCTGGGCGTAGAACTCCCGCTGCAGCGGGTCTTTCATGGGAATCAGGGCGATAAAATGGGTCCAGCTCAATTGTCGCATCAGCGATACGACAATTTCCCGGTCTGAGAAAACCTCGGCAAATTGCATCATCCGGCGCAGCTGTTTATCGGAGAAGCCTCGGCCAAATTCCTGAGTGAGCTGTTTGGCCAGGGAAACCACTATCTGCTTGCCGTACTTGGCTCGTTCACCGCCCAGAACCTCCTGATTGATGCGATGGCCGATCTGCCAGTACATAAAGGTCAGGGAGGCGTTGACGGCGGCTGAGGCTTTTTGGCGGGAGTTGGTGATGAGCTGCTTTAATTCTTTGAACAAACCGCTTTCGATGTTGTCAAGCTCTTTCACGCTGCTTCACCTTGCCTTTGAGTAGCTAGGCCAGACCTTATGTAATCAATCATCGTTTGATTACCCGAGCTAAAATGATGTGCAATCATCATAGAAATCTTGTGATTTAAAAAGCTAATTCCTCCGCTTCTATTTCTGGTCTTATAAGAAACATAGGAGTTTATGGAGTGCACAATATCGTGATTAGAGCTATCGTAGGTGATTTCTTGGATAACGAGCCAATCAAGAAGATCACCAAGCACTAAATCGTAACTTGGGGATAACACACTTTTTGTTAACCGGTCTCGGATGGAGAAAATTTGATTCCATGTTTGAACCTCTTCATCATCTGGGAGAAAACTAATTTCCCAGACAGGGCTCATATCATCTCTACCGAAAGGATTGGGTGAAAGTCTCATACTGACAAGTACTATGGATCTACTTTATTAGGAAATGGGATGACATTGTCATTATGACCGCTGATCTTGGCTCGATAGGTGACCGACAAAAGCCGCCAGCCCTTATCAAACCAGTCGCTCTGGATTAAAGACCTGAGTGTTAGAATCCCTTGGCCTCCCGGATTTCTCCACCGCATTCCCGAACACTTCATGCGCTGAGTAACCAGTGTTTTGCATGCCGCTTCAATCACTCCGGAGCCGATGGGAAGACTTTTTGACAAATGCTCTGCGTACTTCATCCGTGGGCTATTTTTTCTGAAGTATTCCAGTTCGGTCTTAAGCTTGGATCGGCGCGGGTGTTTTTTGTGTTGGTAAGCCAGGGCCTTGATGACTTTATCAATTCCGCCAGTTTCTTCTTTCAGAATATGCCGATACGTTTTGAACGTCTCTTTAGCCTTTGGACTATTTTCACCGTACGACAGATCAAAGGCTTTCTTCAGGTGCTCTGCCGCATGGTAAAAGTCGATAATTTCATGACCTTCAGGTAACTCGCTGGAGAGATATGTCCAGTTGTCTTTGGCTCCATCTGCGACTTTCACCAATGTCAGACCCGGCTTTTGTTCAAGGACCTTATTCAGGTGATTCTTGATGGTCTGTTTCAACGTCTCCTTTTTGCTCTCGGGCATTCGCCCCATTCTTATGGTGGATAGCCGATTACCCAGATCATCATAAAACGACAGCGTTCCACAACTGGCTTCCTGACAACCCGCAGGGCCTCGGGTACGCTTGCCTTCAGCAGCTCCCTTGTCTCGTTTTTCCTGACGCTTTCCATCTTTCATAGGCAGCATTGCACCATCAAGAGAGGTCGCTACCGTTACTGCATTGGCTGGAACCTGAAAGTTGTCTGCCAGAATATACTCAAAAGGTTCAAGATACTGCTCCCACCGTTCACTGAGTTTTGCAGGAAGACGAGCCAAAGTACTGGCCGACGGCTTCATATTTCCCAACAACTCAAGAAGGCTTGAAACTTCGGTTGGTGGCAACTGAGCCACCATCCACGCCGCTTGTTTTGCCGCCCTGGGTAACCAGAACCCTTCAACAATCCCTGCCCGGAGTTCCAGGGGGACTATACATTTGCTTCCTGAGCCGGATCGATACAGGGTTCGCTTTACCCGGACAGGGCCAGCGGCAGATTGGTATGTTTGATGATTTTGAGCCACCCTGCGATAAACGGTGCCCTTGACCTCAATAGAAGGTTCATTGACGTCCAGTTTTTGAAGGTCTTCAGAGAGAATCTCCTGCTCTGCAAGAGTCATGAGGTTATGCAGTTCATTTTCGTAATCCTCCCAGTGGAGCCCTTGGCATGACTGGCGAAGAAGAGATAACCGATGTTGCAGCGTCTCGATTGCAGGGCAGTAACTACTAGCGGGAATGGTCAGTGGCTGACATACTTCCATGGGGGGCGGCCTCTCGCAGATGATTCTTTTGTCACATGAAAATCATAGCTGCGTTTGGTCGCCTTTCTTGTTCGGGAATTTTGGCTCCGGGACATAAATTCTATGCTCCAGGGTCTGTAGTTGTGCTCAGTATGAGACTTTCACCCAATAATTTGCTTGAAAAACAAATGGATGACCTGTTGACTCGCCTGGAAAATACATCCCCGGATAATGAAGAGGATCAACACATCATTTCCATGGCCGCAAGTTGGCTTGGGAGAACGTGTCCGGTCATCCCCCATTACCAGACAAACATTTCAAAACCTCAAACCGACTTCCGCGATCAACTCCAGTCATGCCTTCCCTCTTTGAATATTGAAGAAGAAAAGAGTCTGAACTCATTACCTCCGGTTGACCTGCTCCTGCCAGACCACAACATGGTGATTGAAATTCAGGGACCGTCTCATTACGTGAGTGGTGATTTCAACACCAGGAATGGTTCGACTCTACTTAAAATCGCACTGCTGCAAAAAGCAGGATTTGAGGTCATTGAAATCCCGGTTAACCAGCTCAGGAGCCGGGATTCAATAAAACTATATATTGATCAAATAAAGACCAGGGTAGACATCCCGCCACAGGGTCATGGCTCTGTATTACTGAAAAGCGGGGCGGCCGATGAGAAATACGGCACTGCTTATATATAATTATTTCAGCAAAATGAACTTCTGAACTGCACAGCAGTCTGCTTTTTATATTTGCATGAATTAATGAAATATAATTATGGACAGAAGCTCTGTCGGTATCAGTAGTCAATACGCAAGATCCGATAATAATCATAACCGACCGGGTGGTCGTGCTGCTGCTTCGAGGCGTGGACGATACAGACATGCCACAGTCAGGCAGTGGGATGATAGCCCACGCAATAATCCGGGGCGTACTACATTTTACCGTTCTTCTGACGAACGCCCTTCTCAACATCTACAGCGCCGTTCAGTAACCCCTCCTCAAGATTTTAATGCGCTCATCAAACAGGAAATAATGGATGATCTGGTGAGTCAATCGAATCGTTTCGGGTGTCGCTATAATGGGAGAAATCACGGCTGGTATGCCAGTTCAATTAAAAAATACACATCAGCTGCTAAACGACCGTTAAATCGAGCGGAACAAAGCCAGCTGGTGCGTTTGATGCAAAATTTTACCATAACACGGCGTTGGGACTGGCGAAGCCTTACGGCCACACTTCATTCATTGACTTCAGCGGGTGTTTTTACCCCTCATAAACCCGTGGATGAGGGTGTTAAGAGCACTCAAGCTGCCTTATTGTCAACGCTACTTGATGTAATCATATTCAAGTGCAACCAAAAACCTCAAGCCTGGGACATTGATGCACGGGGAATCGCCAACCTGCTGTGGGCCATGGCGAAACTGGTAGACAACGAGCAGGAGTGGACACCAGGGCTCAAAGCGACAGTGGCCGCGCTGATGCCCCACGTGAATGCACAGAAAGACCAATTTATTCCTCAGCATATCGCCAACCTGCTGTGGGCAATGGCGAAACTGGTGGTCAACGGGCAGGAGCAGACACCAGAGCTCAACAAGGCCGTGGCCACGTTATTGACCAACGTGAACACTCAGAAAGCGAACTTTAAACCACAGGAAATCACCAACCTGCTGTGGGCCATGGCGAAACTGGTGGACAACGGCCAGGAGCGGATACCAGAGTTCAAAGAGGCTGTGGCCGCGCTGTTGCCCCACGTGAACGCACAGAAAGACCAATTTAATGCCCAGGAAATCGCCAACCTGCTGTGGGCCATGGCGAAATTGGTGGACAACGGCCAGGAGCAAACACCAGAGTTCAACGAGGCCGTGGTCGCGCTGTTGCCCCACGTGAACACACAGAAAGACCAATTTATTCCTCAGCATATCGCCAACCTGCTGTGGGCCATGGCGAAACTGGTGGACAACGGGCTGGAGCAGATGCCAGTGCTCAACGAGGCCGTGGCCGCGCTGTTGCCCCACGTGGACACTCAGAAAGACCAATTTATTCCTCAGCATATCGTCAACCTGCTGTGGGCCATGGCAAAACTGGTGGACAACGGGCAGGAGCAGACACCAGGGCTCAAAGAGGCCGTGGCCGCTCTGTTGCCCCACGTGAACGCTAAGAAAGACCAATTTAATGCCCAAGGTAACGCCAACCTTCTGTGGGCCATGGCAAAACTGGTGGACAACGGGCAGGAGCAGACACCAGGTCTCAAAGAGGCCGTGGCCGCGCTGTTGCCCCACGTGAACGCAAAGAAAGACCAATTCAATGCCCAGGATATCGCCAACCTGCTTTGGGCCATGGCGAAACTGGTGGACAACGGGCAGGATCAGACATCAGAGCTCAACGAGGCCTTGGCCACGCTGTTGTCCTGCGTCAACGTACAGAAAGCTAGCTTTAAACCACAGGGTATCACCAATCTGCTGTGGGCCATGGCGAAACTGGTGGACAACGGGCAGGAGCGAACACAAGGGCTCAACGAAGCTGTGGCCGCGCTGTTACCCCACGTAAACACACAAATAGCGAACTTTAAACCACAGGAAATCGTTAACCTGCTGTGGGCCATGGCGAAACTGGTGATCAACGGGCAGGAGCGAACACCAGGGCTCAAAGAGGCCGTGGCTGCGCTGTTGCCCCAAGTGAACGCACAGAAAGACCCATTTAATGCCCAGGGTATCACCAACCTGCTGTGGGCCATGGCGAAACTGGGGGAGCTCGTTGAGCTGAATGTGGTTAAATCCACGTCTGAACTTCTTGTCTACCAAATCAGTCAATGCCCTCAGTTATCTCAGCAAGATATATCGATGTCTCTCTGGGGAGTATTGGTATGCTGTGCCAGGCTGTCTCCCGAATTCAATACCAATAAAAACAGCTTGCTTGAAAAGCACATGGATGCCCTGTTTACTCGCCTGGAAAATGCACTCCCTAACAATGAAGAGGAACAATCCATCATTGCCATGGCCGCAAGCTGGCTTGGCAGAGCGTGTCCGATCGTCCCCCATTACCAGACCAGCATTTCAAAACATCAAACCGACTTCCGCGATCAACTTCAATCATCTATTCCCTCTTTAAAGATTGAAGTAGAAAGGAGTCTGAACTCATTACCTCCGGTTGATCTGCTACTGCCAGCCCACAATATTATTATTGAAATTCAGGGACCCTCTCATTACGTGAGTGGTGATTTCCAAACCAGGAATGGTTCGACTCTGCTGAAAATCGCACTGCTGCAAAAAGCAGGATTTGAGGTCATTGAAATCCCGACTAACACCTTTTTGAACCCGGATTCAATAAAACGATGTATTGATCAAATAAAGACCAGGATCGACATCCCACCACAGGCCTATGGCTCTGTATCCTATAAAATCGGGTGGACAGATAAGGCAAACGTTACCGCCGATAAAGGAGGGCAATCCTCACATCACTGTTACTTAACCGGCGAAGAGCATTCAGAAAAGCAAACAGGCAAACCCAAAAAAAGAACAAGGAAGAGGAAAAAAAAGCCAATAACCTCTGCCCTTTCACCATGACTCTAGGAGGCTGACCGAGAATAGACTGCCCTACTGCGGTGGCAGCAAATTGGTCTAAAAAGTCGGAAATTTTTAGCAAATAGAACCACTATTCACTAAAAATTTCGGACTTTTTATCCTCAATTTTCTGCCATCCTCGCTACGGGCGCTATTCTCGGTCAGCCTCCTGGAACCGTGTTCATATTCCGGTGATAAACATTTCAGCAAAATGAACTTCTGAACCGCACAGCAGTCTGCTTTTTATGTTTCCATGAATTAATGAAATATAATTATGGACGGAAGCTCTGCCGGTATCAGTGGTCAATACGCAAGATCCGATAATAATCATAACCGACCGGGTGGCCGTGCTGCTGCTTCGAGGCGTGGACGATACCGACAGGCCACGGTCAGGCAGTGGGATGATACCCCACGAACAAACCCGGGGCGTACTACATTTTACCGTTCTTCTGACGCACGCCCTTCTCAACATCTACAGCGCCGTTCAGTTAACCCTGCTCAAGATTTTAAGGCGCTCATCAAACCAGAAATAATGGCTGATCTGGTGAGTAAATCTTATCGTTTCGGTGATCGCTATGATGGGAGACATCACGGTCTGTATGCTGATTCAATTAAAAGATACACATCAGCTGCTAAAAGACCGTTAAATCGAGCAGAACAAAGCCAGCTGATATGTTTGCTGCAAAATTTTACCATAACACGGCGTTGGGACTGGCGAAGCCTTACAACAACACTCCATTCATTGACTTCAGCGGGGTTTTTTACCCCTCATAACCCCATGGATGAGCGTGTCAAGCTAACTCAAGCTTACTTATTGTCAACACAACTTGATGCCATCATATTCAAGTGCAACCAAAAACCTCAAGCCAGGGACATTGATGCCTGGGGAATCTCCAACCAGCTGTGGGCAATGGCGAAACTGGTAGACAACGGGCAGAAGTGGACACCAGGGTTCAAAGCGACAGTGGCCGCGCTGTTGCCCCACGTGAACGCACAGAAAGTCCAATTTATTCCTCAGCAGATCGCCAACATGCTGTGGGCCATGGCGAAACTGGTAGTCAACGGGCAGAAGCTGACACCAGAGCTCAACGAGACCTTGGCCATACTTTTGTCCCACTTGAACGCACAGAAAGCTAACTTTAAGCCACAGGAAAATGCCAACCTGCTGTGGGCCATGGCAAAACTGGTGGACAACGGGCTGGAGCATACACCAGGGCTCAAAGAGGCCTTAGTCGCGCTGTTGCCCAACGTGAACGCAAAGAAAGACCAATTTGATGCCCAGCATATCGCCAACATGCTATGGGCCATGGCGAAACTGGTGGACAACAGGCTGGAGCAGATACCAGGCCTCAAAGAGGCCGTGGCCGTGCTGTTGACCCTTGTGAACACACAAAAAGCTAACTTTAAGCCACAGGAAACTGCCAACCTGCTGTGGGCCATGGCGAAACTGGTGGACAACGGGCTGGAGCAGACACCAGGGCTCAAAGAGGCCTTAGCCGTGTTGTTACCCCACATGAACGCACAGAAAGTCCAATTTAATGCCCAGGATATCGCCAACCTGCTGTGGGCCATGGCGAAACTGGTGGACAACGGGCTGGAGCAGATACCAGGGCTCAAAGAGGCCTCAGGCGCATTGTTGCCCCACGTGAATACACAGAACGCTAACTTTATACCACAAGGTATCGTCAACCTGCTGTGGGCCATGGCGAAACTGGTGGACAACGGGCAGGAGCAGACACCAGGGCTCAAAGCGGCCATAGCCATGCTACTGCCCCACGTGAAAGCACTGCAAGCTAACTTTAACCCCCAGGAAATCGCCAACCTGCTGTGGGCCATGGCAAAACTGGTGGACAACGGGCAGGCGCAGACACCAGAGCTCAAAGCGGCCGTAGCCACGCTGCTGTCCCATGTGAAGGCACTGAAAGCTAACTTTAAACCCCAGGAAATCGCCAACCTGCTGTGGGCCATGGCGAAACTGGTAGACAACGGGCAGGCGCAGACACCAGAACTCAAAGAGGCTGTGGCCGCATTGCTGCCCCACGTGAACGCACAAAAAGACCAATTTATTCCTCAGGGTATCGCCAACCTGCTGTGGGCCATGGCAAAACTGGTGGACAACGGGCAGGAGCAGGCACCAGGTCTCAAAGAGGTCGTGGCCGCGCTGTTGCCCCACGAGAACGCAAAGAAAGACCAACTCAATGCCCGGGATATCGCCAGCCTGCTGTGGGCCATGGCGAAACTGGGTGAGCTCGTTGAGCTGAACGTGGTTAAATCCACGTCTGAACTTCTTCTCTACCAAATCAGTCAATGCCCTCAGTTATCTAAGCAAGATATATCGATGTCTCTCTGGGGAGTATTGGTATGCTGTGCCAGGCTCTGTCCAGATGCCAATACCAATAAAAACAGCTTGCTTGAAAAGCACATGGACGCCCTGTTTACTCGCCTCGAAAATGCATCCCCAAACGATGTAGAGGAACAATCCCTCATTGCCATGGCCGCAAGCTGGCTTGGCAGGGCGTGTCCCATCGTCCCCCATTACCAGACCAGCATTTCAAAACATCAAACCGACTTCCGCGATCAACTTCAATCATCTATTCCCTCTTTAAAAATTGAAGCAGAAAGGAGTCTGAACTCATTACCTCCGGTTGATCTGCTACTGCCTGACCACAATATTATTATTGAAATTCAGGGACCCTTTCATTACGTGTGTGGTGATTTCAAAACCAGGAATGGTTCGACTCTGCTGAAAATCGCACTGCTGCAAAAAGCAGGATTTGAGGTCATTGAAATCCCCACTAACACCTTTTTGAACCCGGATTCAATAAAACGATGTATTGATGAAATAAAGACCAGGCTGGACATCCCGCCACAGGCCCATGGTTCTGTATCCTATAAAATCGGGTGGGCATATGAGGCAAACGTTAGAAATGTAAGCCGTTGGAGAAACGCATCTGCTCTTGATGCCAACCATTCGTTATCTTCAAATCATCCGGGCGAAATTCAGGGGCAACAGGTCTTCAACGCTGGTAGAACTTTACTTGAATGTGAAAATGGTGCTTGAGTCATGACGTTAGGGAAGAGCTTACTGGTTGTGTTTTTTCCTTTTTCTACCTGATTTGCCTGTTTGCTCCCCTGAATGTTCTTCGGCAGTCAAGTAACCGTGATCAGAGGGTTGCCTGCCGTTATCAGCAGTAACGTATGCCGCATCTGGCCACCTTCTTTTAAGTGATACAGAGCCATGACCCTGTGGCGGGAAGCCTGTCCTGGTCTTTATTTGATCAATGTATGGTTTCATTAAATCCTGATTCAAAAACCTGTTGACCGGAATTTCAATGACCTCAAATCCTGATTTTTGCAGCAGTGCTATTTTAAGCAGAGTCGTACCGCTCCTGGTTTTGAAATCACCACCTACGTAATGAAACGGTCCCTGAACTTCAATCACCAGCTTGTGATCTGGCAGAAGCAGGTCAACAGGAGGTAATGAGTTCAGACTCTTTTCTTCTTCAATCCGCAAAGATGGAATGCATGATTGGAGTAGATCGCGGAAGTCGACCTGGGTTTTTGAAATGTTTGTCGGGTAATGGGGTACGACAGTACACGTTCTGCCAAGCCAAACGGCGGCCTGGGCAAGGATGGATTGATCATCTTCATTGTCCGGGAATGTATTTTCCAGGCGAGTAAACAGGTCATTCATGTGCTTTTCAAGCACGTTAATGTTGTTGGTATTGGAGGCCAGAGACAATCTGGCACAGTATACCATGACTCCCCAGAGAGACATCGATATGTCTGGTTGAGAGAGCTGAGGGTTGTTACTGATTCGGTAGACAAGCGATTCGAACGTGGATGTCACCACGTTCAGCTCAATGAGTTCCCCCATTTTCGCCATGGCCCACAGCAGGTTGGCGATGCCCTGGGAATTAAATTGGTCTTTCTGTGCGTTCACATGGTGCAACAGCGCGGCCACGGCCTCGTTGAGTTCTGGTGTCTGCTCCTGCCCGCTGTCCACCAGTTTTGCCATGGCCCAGAGCAGATTGACGATTTCCTGTGGTTTAAAGTTAGCTTTCTGTGCGTTCACATGGGGCAGCAGCCCGACCACGGCCTCATTGAATTCTGTTGTCCGCTCCTGCCCGGTGTCCACCAGTTTCCCCATGGCCCACAGCAGGTTGGCGATATGCTGAGGAATAAATTGATCTTTCTGTGCACTCACGTGGGGTAACAGCGCGGCCACGGCTTCGTTGAGTTCTGGTGTCCGCTCCTGCCCATTGTCCACCAGTTTCGCCATGGCCCACAGCAGGTTGGCGATATGCTGAGGGATAAATTGATCTTTCTGTGCACTCACGTGGGGTAACAGCGCGGCCACGGCTTCGTTGAGTTCTGGTGTCCGCTCCTGCCCATTGTCCACCAGTTTCGCTATGGCCCACAGTAGGTTGGCGATTTCCTGTGGTTTAAAGTGCGCTTTCTGTGCGTTCACGTGGGGCAATAGGCTGGCCACGGCCTCGTTAAACTCTGGTGTTCGCTCCGGTCCGTTGTCCACCAGTTTCGCCATGGCCCAAAGCAGGTTGGCGATACCCTGTGGTATAAAGTTAGCCTTCTGTGCGCTCACATGGGGCAACAGTACGGCCTCGGCTCTGCTTAGTATCGGTGTTTGCTCCTGCCCGTTGTCCACCAGTTTCGCCATGGCCCAGAGCAGGTTGGTAATTTCCTGTGGTTTAAAGTTACCTTTCTGTGCGTTCACATTGGCCAATAACCTGGCCACGGCCTCATTGAGTTCTGGCGTCTGTTCCTGCCCGTTGTCCACCAGTTTCGCCATGGCCCACAACAGGTTGGCGATATGCTGAGGAATAAATTGGTCCTTCTGTGTGTTCATGTGGGGCAACAGTGCGGCCACAGCCTCGTTGAGCCCTGGTATCCGCTCCTGCCCGCTGTCTACCAGTTTCGCCATGGCCCACAGCAGGTTGGCGATTTCCTGGGCTCTAACATAGGTGGCTTCAGGTTTTTGGTTGCACTTGAATATTATTGCATCAAGTAGTGTTGACAATAAGGCAACTTGAGTATGCTTGACACGCTTATCTATGGGGTTATGGGCGGTAAAAACACCCGCTGAAGTCAATGAGTGAAGTGTGGTCGTCAGGCTTCGCCAATTCCAGCTCCGTGTTGCAGTAAAATTTTGCAGCAAACGCATCAGCTGGCTTTGTTCCGCTCGATTTAACGGTCTTTTAGACGCTGACGTGTATTTTTTAATTGAACTGGCATACACGCCGTGATCTCTCCCATCATAGCGATGACCGAAACGATAAGATTTACTCACCAGACCATCCATTATTTCCTGTTTGATGAGAGCATTAAAATCTTGAGCAGGGTTTACTGAACGGTACTGTAAATGTTGAGAAGAGCGTGTGAAAGAAGAATGGTGAAATTCATTACACCCGGGGGCAGTGCGGGATGGGCTATCCCATTGTCTGACTGTGGCATATCTATATCGTCCACGCCGTGAAGAAGTGGCCTGGCCATTCGATTGGTTGTAATTATTGCCTGATCTTGCGTATTGACCACTGATACCAGCAGAGCTTCTATCCATAACTATATTTCATTAATTCATGATAATATAAAAAGCAGACTGCTGTTCTGTTCAGAAGTTCATTTGGGGCTAAATTCAGGGACAACAGGTCTTCAACATTGGTAGAACTTTCCTGGAATGTGAAAACGGTTCCTGGGTCGAAGGGAGAGGATTACTGGCTGGTTGTTTTCTTCCTCTTTCCTGGTTTGCCGGTTTGCTCTTTTGAATGTTCTTCGGCGGTTAAGTAACCATGATCTGAGGGTTGCCTGCCTTTATCAGCTGTAACGTATGCCTCATCTGCCCACCTTCTTTTAAGTGATACAGAGCCATGACGTTGTGACGAGATGTCTACCCTGGCCTTTATTTGATCAATACATCGTTTCATTGAATTCCGGTTCCAAAGCATGTTAATTGGGATTTCAATGACCTCAAAACCTGCTTTTTGCAACAGTGCGATTTTCAGCAGAGTCGAACCATTCCTGGTGTTGAAATCACCACCCACGTAATGAGACGGTCCCTGAACTTCAATCACTATGTTGTGATCTGGCAGGAGCAGGTCAACCGGAGGTAATGAATTCAGACTCTTTTCTTCTTCAATCCGCAAAGAGGGAAAGCATAATTGGAGTTGATCGCGGAAGTCGGCTTGAGATTTTGACCTGACTGTCTGGTAATGGGGGACGAACGGGCATGATCTCCCAAGCCAACTTGCGGCCATGGTAATAACGGATTGTTCCTCTTCATTGTTTGGGAATGGATTTTCCAGGCGAGTAAACAGGTCATCCATGTGCTTTTCAAGCCAGTTATTGTTATTGGAGTCCAGAGACAATCTGGCACAGCAAACCATTACTCCCCAGAGAGACATCAATATTTCTTGCTGTGAGAGCTGAGGGTTTTTACTGATTCGGTAAACAAGCGATTCGAACATAGGGGTCATCACGTTCAGCTCAACGAACTCACCCAGTTTCGCAGTGGCCCACAGCAGATTGCCGATTTCCTGTGGTTTAAAGTTAGCTTTCTGTGCGTTCACGTGGGGTAACAGTGCGGCCACGGCCTCATTGAGTTCTGGTGTCTGCTCCTGCCCGCTGTCCACCAGTTTTGCCATGGCCCAGAGCAGATTGACGATTTCCTGTGGTTTAAAGTTAGCTTTCTGTGGGTTCACGTAGGGCAGCAGCCCGACCACGGCCTCATTGAACTCTGTTGTCCGCTCTTGCCCGTTGTCCACCAGTTTTCCCATGGACCACAGCAGGTTGGCGATACCCTGTGTTGTAAAATTAGCTTTCTGTGCGTTCACGTGGGGTAACAGCTCGGCCACGGCCTCATTGAACTCTGTTGTCCGCTCCTCGCCATTGTCCAGCAGTTTTGCCATGGCCCACAGCAGGTTGGTGATACCCTGAGGTTTAAAGTTAGCTTTCTGTGTGTTCACGTGGCGCAATAGCGCGGTCACGGCCTCGTTGAGCTCTGATGTCCGCTCACCGTTGTCCACCAGTTTCGCCATGGCCCACAGCAGGTTGGCGACTCCCTGGGCATTAAATTGGTCCTTCGCTGCGTTAACCTGAGGCAACAGCGCAGCCACGGACTCGTTAAACTCTGGTGTCCGCTCCTGCCCGTTGTCCACCAGTTTCGCCATGGCCCACAGCAGGTTGGCGATATGCTGGGCATTAAACAGGTCTTTCTGTACGTTCACATGTTGCAGCAGCGCAGCCACGGCCTCGTTAAACTCTGGTGTCCGCTCCTGCCCGCTATCCACCAGTTTCGCCATGGCCCACAGCAGGTTGGCGATAGCCTGTGGTGTAAAGTTATCTTTCTGTGCGTTCACGTGTGGCAACAGCGCGGCCACGGCCTCTTTAAGCTCTGGTGTCCTAACCTGCCCGTTGTCCAGTAGTTTCGCCATGGCCCACAGCAGGTTGGCGATTTCCTGTGGTTTAAAGTTAGCTTTCTCCGGGTTCACTTGTGGCAACAGCACGGCCACGGCCTCTTTGAGCTGCGGTGTCCACTCCTTCCCTTTTTCCACCAGTTTCGCTGTGGCCCAGAGCAAGTTGGCGATTTCCTGTGGTTTAAAGTTAGCTTTCTGTGCGTTCACGAACGGCAACAGCGTGGCCACGGCCTCTTTGAGCTGTGGTGTCCACTCCTTCCCTTTTTCCACCAGTTTCGCTGTGGCCCAGAGCAAGTTGGCGATTTCCTGTGGTTTAAAGTTAGCTTTCTGTGCGTTCACGCGGGGCAACAGCGCGGCCACGGCCTCGTTGAGTTCTGGTGTTTGTTCCTGCCCGTTGTCCACCAGTTTTGCCATGGCCCACAGAAGGTTGGCGATTTCCTGTGGTTTACAGTTAGCTTTCTGTGCGATCACGTGGGGCAAAAGCGCGGCCACGGCCTCATTGAACTCTGGTGTTCGCTCCTGCCCATTGTCTACCAGTTTGGCCATGGCCCACAGCAGGTTGACGATTCCCTGGGCATTAAATTGGTCCTTCCCTGCGTTCACGTGAGGCAACAGCTCAGCCACGGCCTCTTTGAGCCCTGGTGTCCGCTCCTGTCTGTTGTCCACCAGTTTTGCCATGGCCCACAGCAGATTGGTAATACCCTGGGCATTAAATTGGTCTTTCTGTGCGTTCACGAGGGGCAACAGCACGGCTACGGCCCCTTTGAGCCCTGGTGTCTGCTTCCGCCCGTTGTCCACCAGTTTCGCCATGGCCCACAGCAGGTTGGCAATATGCTGAGGAGTAAATTGGTCCTTTTGTGCGTTTATGTGGGGCAACAGTGCGGCCACAGCCTCGTTGAGCCCTGGTGTTCGCTCCTGCCCGCTGTCTACCAGTTTTGCCATGGCCCACAGCAGGTTGGCGATTCCCAAGGCATCAATATCCCTGGCTTCAGGTTTTTGGTTGCACTTGAATATTATTGCATCAAGCAGTGTTGACAATAAGGCAGTTTGAGTAAGTTTGGCACGATCATCCAAGGGTTTAAGAGGGGTAAAAACACCCGCTGAAGTCAATGAATGAAGTGTTGTCGTCAGGCTTCGCCAATTCCAGTTCCGCGTTGCTGTGAAATTTTGCAGCAAACGCATCAGCTGGCTTTGTTCCGCTCGATTTAACGGTCTTTTAGCAGATGACGTGTATTTTTTAATTGAACTGGCATATCGACCATGATGCCTCCCATCATAGCGATGACCGAAACGATAAGATTTACTCACCAGATCATCCATTATTTCCTGTTTGATGAGCGCATTAAAATCTTGAGCAGGGTTTACTGAACGGTACTGTAGATGTTGAGAAGAGCGTGTGACAGAAGAATGGTAAAATTCATGACGCACCGAAGCAGTAGGGTGGGGGTTATCCCATTGTCTGACTATGGCATATCTATAACGTCCACGCCGTGAAGAAGCGGCCTGGTAATCCGGTTGGTTGTCATCATTGCCTGATCTTGCGTATTGACCACTGATACCGGCAGAGCTTCTATCCATGACTATATTTCATTAATTCATGAGAATATAAAAAGCAGACTGCTGTTCTGTTCAGAAGTTCATTTTGTTGGAATGTTGATAAATGTAAGCAGTTGGAGAAACGCATCTGCTCCTGATGCCACCAATTCGTTATCTTCAAAACATCCGGGGCAAAATTCAGGGGTAACAGGTCTTCAACGCTGGTAGAACTTTCCTGGAATAAGAAAACTGTTCCCGGGTCGTCAGAAGGAGGGAATTACTGGTTGTTTTTTCTCTTCCTCTTGGCTGGTTTGCCGGTTGGTTCTTCTAACTGTTTTTCGGCGGTTATGTAACCGTGATCTGTCGGCTGCCTGCCTTTATCAGCAGTAACGTATGCCGAATCTGCCCACCTTCTTTTAAGTGATACAGAGCCATGCCCCTGTGGCGGGATCCCTGTCCTGGTTTTTATTTGATCAATGTATGGTTTCATTAAATCCTGATTCAAAAGCCTGTTAACCGGAATGTCAATGACCTCAAATCCTGCTTTTTGCAACAGTGCGATTTTCAGCAGCGTCGAACCATTCCTGGTGTTGAAATCACCACCCACGTAATGGGACGGTCCCTGAACTTCAATTACTATGTTGTGATCTGGCAAGAGCAGGTCAACCGGAGGTAATGAATTCAGACTCTTTTCTTCTTCAATCCGCAAAGAGGGAAAGTATGATTGGAGTAGATGGCGGACCTCGGATTGAGGTTTTGACCTGGCAGTCGGGTAACGGGGGACGACCGGGCACGCTCTCCCAAGCCAACTGGCGGCCATGGCAATGATGCGTTGATCCTCTTCATTGTGCAGGAATGTATTTTCCACACGAGTAAACAGGTCATCCATGTGCTTTTCAAGCCAGTTATTGTTTTTAGAGTTCAGAGACAACCTGGCACAGCAAACCATGACTCCCCAGAGAGAAATCAATAGGTCTTGCTGTGAGAGCTGAGGGTTTTCACTGATTCGGTAAACAAGCGATGCAAACGTAGAGGTCACCACGTTCAGCTCAACGAACTCACCCAGTTTCGCCGGGGCCCACAGCAGATTGGCGATTTCCTTTGGCTTAAAGTCAGCTTTCTGTGTGTTCACGTGGCGCAATAGTGCGGCCACGGCCTCGTTGAGCGCCGATGTCCACTCCCCGCTGTCCACCAGTTTCGCCATGGCCCACAGCAGGTTGGCGATTTCCTGTGGTTTAAAGTTAGCTTTCTCTTTGTTGACCTGTGGCAACAGCGCGGCTACGGCCCCGTTAAGCTCTGGTGTTCGCTCCTGCCCTTTGTCCACCAGCTTCGCCATGGCCCACAGCAGGATGGCGATTCCCTGGGCATTAAATTGGTGCTTCCCTGCGTTCAGGTGAGGCAACAGCGCAGCCACGGCTTCGTTAAAGTCTGATGTCCGCTCCTGCCCGCTATTCACCAGTTTCGCCATGGCACACAGCAGGTTGGCGATACCCTGTGGTTTAAAGTTATCTTTCTGTGCGTTCACGTGGGGCAACAGTGCGGCCACGGCCTCTGTAAGCTCTGGAGTCCTATCTTGCCCGTTGTCCAGCAATTTCGCCATCGCCCACAGCAGGTTGGCGATATGCGGAGGAGTAAACTGGTCTTTATGTGCGTTTACGTAGGGCAACAGCGCGGCCACGGCCTTGTTGAGCCCTCGTGTTCGCTCTTGCCCCTTGCTCACCAGTTTTGCCATGGCCCACAGCAGGTTGGCGATATGCTGAGGAATAAATTGGTTTTTTTTTGCGTTCACGTGGGGCAACAGTGTGGCCACAGCCTCTTTGAGCACTGGTGTTTGCTCCTGCCCCTTGTCCACCAGTTTTGCCATGGCCCACAGCAGGTTGGCGATATCCTGTGGTTTAAAGTTACCTTTCTGTGCGTTCAAGTGAGGCAATAGAGCGGCCACCGCCTCGTTGAGCCCTGGTGTTCGCTTTTGCCTGTTGTCCACCAGTTTCGCCATAGCCCACAGCATGTTGGCGATTTCCTGTCGTTTAAAGTTAGCTTTCTGTGCGTTCACGTAGGGCAGCAACATGGCCACGGCCTTGTTGAGCCCTGGTGTGCGCTCCTGCCCGTGGTCCACCAGTTTTGCCATGGCCCACAGCAGGTTGGCGATATGCTGAGGAATAAATTGCGTTTTTTTTGCGTTCACGTGGGGCAACAGCGCGGCCACGGCCTTGTTGAGATCTGGTGTCTGTTCGTACCCGTTGTCCTCCAGTTTCGCCATGGCCCACAGCAGGTTGGTAATGCCCTGGCTATTAAATTGGTCTTTCTGTGCTTTCACGTGGGACAACAACGCGGCCACGGCCTTGTTGAGATCTGGTGTCTGTTCGTACCCGTTGTCCACCAGTTTTGCCATGGCCCACAGTAGGTTGGCAATGCCCTGGGCATTAAATTGGTCTTTCTGTGCGTTCACGAGGGGCAACAGCGTGGCTACGGCCCCTTTGAACCCTGGTGTCTGCTTTGGCCCGTTGTCCACCAGTTTCGCCATGGCCCATAGCAGGTTGGCGATATGTTGAGGAATAAATTGGTCTTTCTGTGCGTTCACGAGGGGCAACAAGGATGCCATGGCCTCGTTGAATTCTAGTATTCGCTTCTGCCCATTGTTCACCAGTTTCGCCATGGCCCACAGCAGGTTGGCGATTTCCTGTGGATTAAAGTTAGCTTTATGTTCGTTCACATCGGCCAATAAACTGGCCACGGCCTCATTGAGTTCTGGCGTCTGTTCCTGCCCGTTGTCCACCAGTTTCGCCATGGCCCACAGCAGGTTGGCAATATGCTGAGGAATAAATTGGTTTTTCTGTGCGTTCATGTGGGGCAACAGTGCGGTCACAGCCTCGTTGAGCCCTGGTGTTCGCTCCTGCCCGCTGTCTACCAGTTTTGCCATGGCCCACAGCAGGTTGGCGATTCCCTGGGCATCAATATCCACGGCTTCAGGTTTTTGGTTGCACTTGAATATGATTGCATCCAGTAGCGTTGTCATTAAGGCAGCTTGAGTGCGCTTAACACGCCCATCCATGGGGTTATGAGGGGTAAAAACACCCGCTGAAGTCAATGAATGAAATGTTGTCGTCAGGCTTAGCCAATTCCAGCTCCGTGTTGCGGTAAAATTTTCCAACAAACGCATCAGCTGGCTTTGTTCCGCACGATTCAACGGTCTTTTAGCAGCTGACGTGTATTTTTTAATTAAGCTGGCATATTGACCGTGATGTCTCCCATTATAGCGATCACCAAAACGATAAGATTTATTCACCAGGCGATCCATTATTTTCTGTCTGGTGAGAGCATTAAAATCCTGAGCAGGGTTTACTGAACGGTTCTTTAGATGTTGAGAAGAGCGTTTGAAAGAAGCATGGTAAAACTCATGACGCCCCGGGGCAGTGCGGGAGGGGGTATCCCATTGTCTGACTGTGGTATATCTATATCGTCCACGCCGTGAAGAAGTGGCCTGGTAATCCGGTTGGTTGTCATCATTGCCTGATCTTGCGTATTGACCACTAATACCAGCAGAGCTTCTATCCATAATTATATTTCATTAATTCATGAGAATATAAAAAGCAGACTGCTGTTCTGTTCAGAAGTTCATTTCGGTGGAATGTTGATAAATGTAAGGGTGAAAGTCTCATACTGAACACAACTACAGACCCTGGAGCATAGAATTTACGTCCCAGAGCCAAAATACCCGAACAAGAAAGGCGACCAAACGCAGCTATGATTTTCATGTGACAAAAGAATCATCTGCGAGAGGCCGCCCTCCATGAAAGTATGTCACCCACTGACCATTCCCGCTAGTAATCACTGCCCTGCAATCGAGATGCTGCAACATCGGTTATCTCTTCTTCGCCAGTCATGCCATGAGCTCCACTGGGAGGATTACGAAAATGAACTGCATAACCTCATGGCTCTTGCAGAACAGGAGATTCTCTCTGAAGACCTCCAAAAACTGGACGTCAATGAACCTTCTATTGAGGTCAAGGGCACCGTTTATCGCAGGGTGGCTCAAAATCATCAGACATACCAATCTGCTGCTGGCCCTGTCCGAGTAAAGCGAACCCTGTATCGATCCGGCTCAGGAAGCAAATGTATAGTCCCCCTGGAACTCCAGGCAGGGATTGTTGAAGGGTTCTGGTTACCCAGGGCGGCAAAGCAAGCGGCATGGATGGTAGCTCAGTTGCCACCAACCGAAGTTGCAAGCCTTCTTGAGTTGCTGGGAAATATGAAACCGTCGGCCAGTACTTTGGCTCGTCTTCCTGCAAAACTCAGTGAACGGTGGGAACAGTATCTTGAACCTTTTGAGTATATTCTGGCAGACAACTTTCCGGTTCCAGCCAATGCTGTGACGGTAGCGGCCTCTCTTGATGGTGTAATGCTGCCTATGAAGGACGGAAAGCGTCAGGAAAAACGGGACAAGGGAGCAGCTGAAGGCAAGCGTATCAGAGGCCCTGCGGGTTGTCAGGAAGCCAGTTGTGGGACGCTGTCGTTTTATGATGATCTGGGTAATCGTCTATCCACCATAAGGATGGGGCGAATGCCCGAGAGCAAAAAGGAGACATTGAAACAGTCCATCAAGAATCACCTGAATAAGGTCCTTGAACAAAAGCCGGGTCTGACATTGGTGAAAGTCGCAGATGGAGCCAAAGACAACTGGACATATCTCTCCAGCGATTTACCTGAAGGTCATGAAATTATCGACTTTTACCATGCGGCAGAGCACCTGAAGAAAGCCTTTGATCTGTCGTACGGTGAAAATAGTCCAAAGGCTAAAGAGAAGTTCAAAACGTACCGGCATATTCTGAAAGAAGAAACTGGCGGAATTGATAAAGTCATCAAGGCCCATGTCTTCCCATTTCCTAATAAAGTAGATCCATGGTACTTGTCAGTATGAGACTTTCACCCTTACGAATGGTTCTGAAGAAGCTGCGGCTTCTTTTTGTCTGGATTTTATGCAAGTTGTTAACAATAAGGGTTTTAGTACAACCTGTCTGCCGGCAGGTAGTATTCTAGAAGCAGGTTACTTCAGGTTCGACTCAATATGGCAGAGATTGAGGAATAGACTGAGAATTGTCGTGTACAGTGGTCAGATTACACAAAATATTGAATGGGTTGCGTTAAAGGAGGAACTTTTACAAGAGGAATTGATCTTAAGCTAAAGGTCAATTACCCAAATTCAATAATTTAATGCATAGTCCTATTTCTTATGTTCAATTACAGGCAGATTCTGATCGATTTTCTTCTGTCCGGGATGTCACTTTTTCTGAATCTGCTGCATCAGGGCATGCCTTCTTCCGTGGTGTTGCAGAAGCAGACTCTTTTCTATGTCCCATGTGTACTGATGAGATGACTGAAAATCACTTTCAGCCGCCAACGGTGCCTTTTCATAATCCATTTCTTAATCCCCATTTTAAAAAAAGGTCGGTAGTAATCGTTGTCAGCCATGCTACAAAAGATCATCCGGTTCACTTACCAGCCAGGACAGACGCCCAGAATGATACACCTGCTCCTGGATATATTCCGGATAATGAACGTTTTTCGATCCAGTCAATTTTAGGTTTAGGTCAATCATCCCTGCCAGGCTTATCGGCGCACTCTTTTCATCATAACGAAAACCAAACTCAGACCACCGCAGAGTATGAAATGGAGCCATCAGACAATATAGCCGGGTTAAGTGGTAAGAAGCCTGACGAAAGTTGCTCATTACTAATTGAACGTCAAAGTAATCGGTACCAGAATGACCCCGTTTACGTAAAACGCCAAAGGCCACGTCAAGGGAAGTGCTACCAGGATGATCCCGTATACGCACAGCGCGAAAGGGAGCGCAAAAAAGAGCTTCGCAAAGATCCCGCAAACGGTGAACACCCAAGGGCGTACCAGAGGGAACACCATAAGAATAATCCCGCTTACGCAGAACGCAAAAAGAGTCGTCAAAGGGAGCGCTACCAGAATGATCCCGCTTTCGCACAGCGCGAAAGGGAGCGCTCAAGGAAGAACAAAAAGGCGCTTCGCAAAGACCCTGCTTACAGACAACGTGAAAAGGATCGCCAAAGGGAGCGCTACAAGAATGATCCCGCTTACGCAGAACGTATCAAGGCTCGTCAAAGGGCGCGCTACCATAATGATCCCGCTTACGCCAAGCGCGAAAAGGAGCGCCGAAGGGAAAAAATCAAGGCGCGTCGTAAAGACCCTGCTTACGTACACTATGAAAGGGAGCGCGAAAGGGAGCGCCAAAGGGAACTTCGCAAAGATCCAGCCTACGTTGAACACAAAAGGGATTACCATAGGGAATACCAAAGAAAGCGCCGCCTTAGAGAGTCTCGCAAAGACCCCGCTAAAGCAGGGTGAATAAGGGAGTGCTCTCAGGGTAGACATTAAGGAATTCATGGCAGAATGGGTATTAGCGCTGTCCTGCACCAGGAGGCTGACCGAGAATAGCGCCCGTAGCGAGGATGGTAGAAAATTGAGGATAAAGGGAGCCACAGGGCTCCCGGAAGATGATCTCTGGTCAGGACGGCAGAATGATATTGCCACCGGCTTCGCGGATCGCGGCCAGATTCTCTTCATCAAACTTGCTGTCGGTGATAATGCAATCCAGCTCTTCCAGACGGGCAATGGTTTTCATGCTGGAGGCACCAAATTTACTGGAATCCGCCAGCAGAACAGTTTTATTGGCCCGTTCCATCATTTTACGACGAATGTAGTAATGATCGTTGGATGCCGTGGTCACGCCATTGTTCAGGCTCCAGCTGTTGGTGGCCAGGAAGGCGATATCCGCATTAATGCTGTCCAGGAATGACAGGGCAGCAACATCCGTGTGCGCCTTGGTGATGGCGCTGACATTACCACCGGTGGTGAACACCTTAACCGTTGAAGAGTCTGACAGCTGCAGGGCAATTTTCAGGTCAGTGGTGATTACGGTGACCTTCATGCGCATCATCAGTTTGGCCAGCGCCATTGTACTGGTACCAGAGTCCAGCAGAACGATCTGCCCTTCACGAATCTGCTTCAGGGCTTCATGGGCGATGGATTTTTTCTCTTCGATATTCACCGCGTTTTTCTTCTCGTAAGGGATATCTTCCATCAGGAAGCTTTTGGACACAGCTCCGCCATAGGTCACGCGCAGCTTGTCTTCTTGCTCCAGGGTACGAATATCACGACGGATGGTCATTTGGGAGACATCAAAACGTTCGGCCATTTCTTCGATGTTGGCACAGCCTTTTTCTTCAACAAAAGCAAGAATATGTTCGCGACGTTCAACCGGAAGCATAGTTGTTCCTCATTAAATGGAGCATGATCAGTTTGCCCTGTTGATCAACTGGCACATCAGGTTCGCAGGACTCGACCAACGGTAATGATGCTTGCTTCCGATGAGTATTCAGAAAAGTAATGTCCCGTAAGAAGGGCGTTACCGTGCGGTAATGAACTGATGGCACTCGAATGCAGAAGACCGATCAATGGGCATTTGGCGCGGGATTATATCACCAGAATGATGAACTATTGCTAATTTTTCATGGACTCGCGCAGTCCCGGGGAGTGTGAAAGGCCTTAACAGAAGGGCACTACAAAGGCACAAAGACACGAAGGTTTTTTCCGGGCTTGCCTGAGCTACGCTCAGCAAACAAAAAAAGCTTCCTTTGTGCTTTCGTGTCTTTGTGGTTCAAGGCTTTTATAACTTGTTCAACGTATAAACCGGGAAGTTAATTAAGGACCATTCCTTACTCATGCTCAACAGCCACTGCTCTGGCGTGGTTTTCCTTGACTGACAGAATCAGCTGGTCCTTTTCAGTCCACAGTTCATTCACCCAGTTCTGACACTGTTCCCGAAATACCTCATCATTACTGTAATCCCGACCAAGATAAGCGTCAGAAATTGTCTGTTTTTCAACCCTGACGTTGATGGCACCGCCCCGGCCGCAGAGGAAATCCCAGAACGATGGCACTCCGTCCTGGTAAACAATGGTGATATTAATCAAAGTGCGCAGCTGTTGATCCATGGCTCCAAGCACAAAACCAACACCGCCGGCCCGTGGTTTCAGCAGATGTTGAAAAGACGACTTCTGTTGCTTGTGTTTGGCATCGGTAAAGCGGGTTCCTTCAATAAAGTTAAAAACCGATACCGGAACATCCCGGAACTTTTCACAGGCTTTTCGGGTGGCTTTAAGATCTTCACCGCGTTTCTCCGGGTGCTTTTCCAGATAGGCCCGTGAATAGCGTTTCATAAACGGGAAGTCCAGGGCCCACCAGCATAACCCGATCACCGGTACCCAGATCAGCTCCTGTTTCAGAAAGAACTTCAGCATGGGAATTCGGCGGTTCAGCAGGTGCTGGACAATCAAAATATCCGCCCAGGACTGGTGGTTACAGGTGACCAGATACCATTCATCTTTCTGCAGGCTGTCCAGTCCTGCAATTTGCCACTGCATCCTCCGGGTAAGTTTCATCCAGCCACTGTTGATGCTGATCCAGCACTCAGCAATAGCGATGCACAGGCGGGTACATAGTTTTTGCCACGGTTTGATCGGTATCAGAAAACGACTAATACTGAATGCCAGTAAAGGTATGCTCATAATCAGGGTGTTTATCACGAGCACACTCGCGGAAAGGCAACCCCTGAGAAAAGCCGGGATAGATGACAGCATAGTATCTACACACGTTAGTTATTATCATTGGGCAACTTCATGCTGCTGAGAATGTAAGAGTTTTTTCAAGCCTTGCCAAGGGATACCTTCGCGCTTTTTATGGTTCTCACCCCGATTGCCATTGTGTATGGATAAAATTTCAGCAGCAATCGCAATGGCTATTTCAGCAGGCTTTCGTCCCCCAACACTTTCCAGGCCAACCGGACAGCGCATATGCTCTATTTGGGCTGGCGAGAAACTGCCTTTGTGTTCCAGTCGCTGACGAAAACGCTTTGCCTTGGTTTCTGAGCCAATAACACCCAACCAACGACTTTGGTCGTGTTTTAGTGTTGCTTCGGCAATGGCGAAATCCAGCTGATGGTTGTGGGTGACCACCAGAACAAACGTATCCTCTGGCAGGTTTTCTACCTCCAGCTCCGGCTGATCACTGATGCAGACCCGGACATTTCCCGGCAGCTGTTCAGGAAACAGTGCTTCCCGGCTATCGATCCAGGTAATCTGGCAATCCAGAGGCGCCAGGACATTCACCAGCGCATGACCCACGTGACCGGCACCAAACAGGGCAATATGAAAACCACAGGTGGTGATCGGTTCCAGCAGCGCACTGACACTGCCACCACAGCACTGCCCAAGCTTCGGGCCAAGGGGAAAGTGCTCCAGAACTGGCTCTGAGTGATGGTTAAGCAGCAGTTCCCGGGCTTTCTGGATCAGCAGAAATTCCAGTTGCCCGCCACCGATGGTATCAAAGCACTGGTCAGTCGTGACCACCATTTTACTGCCAGATTTTCTGGGGGCAGAACCTGCTGACCCCAGAATAGTCACCAGTACACCGGACTCGCCGGTTTGCTGAAGCCTGGCCAGGGCATCAATCCACATATCCTCTCCCATCACACGTTTTATAGCGCTGTCTTTTTTATGGATGTGACGGCCGTCAATACCCTTTCCGGGGTGGCAGGCACATCAATTTGTGGATTAACCTGATAATCCGAAAGGCTGGATACGGCATCCCGAATGGCACACCACACCGACATACCCAGCATAAAGGGGGGCTCGCCTACTGCCTTGGAGTGATAGATGGTGTGTTTCGGGTTTGGCTGCTGGAACAGCTCGACATTGAATACCGGTGGCATATCTTCAATGGTCGGGATTTTATAGGTGGCGGGGTTATTACTCAGCAAACGTCCACTGTCGTCCCATACCAGTTCTTCGGTGGTCATCCAGCCCATGCCCTGGATAAAACCGCCTTCAATCTGACCCCGATCAATCGCCGGGTTCAGTGAGTGGCCCACATCATGAAGAATGTCCACCCGATCCACCTTGTACTCACCGGTCAGCGTATCCACGGTGACTTCTGACACGGAAGCACCACAGGCAAAGTAGTAAAACGGTCTGCCACTGGCGGTTTCCCGATCGTAGTGAATTTCCGGCGTGCTGTAGAAACCACTGCTGGATAGGGAAATCCGGTTCAGATATGCCGCCTGGATAAAGTCGGCAAACGGCATTTGACGTTCACCAAGACGCACTTCGTCATCATGGAATGACACTTCCTGCCCTGAGACGCCATAGTGCTCAATGGCAAAGTCAACCAGACGATCCCGGATTTTCTGGCAGGCATCCTGAGCGGCCTTGCCATTCAGGTCGGTACCACTGGATGCCGCAGTGGGTGACGTGTTGGGTACTTTGTCGGTGCGGGTGGACGTCACCTGCACCCGTTCCAGAGAAACACCGAACTCGTTGGCCACGATCTGGGCGACTTTGATATAAAGACCCTGACCCATTTCGGTACCGCCATGGTTGATCTGAATACTGCCATCGGTATAGACATGGACAAGAGCACCGGCCTGGTTCAGATGTTTTGCGGTAAAAGAGATACCAAATTTCACCGGTGTCAACGCCAACCCTTTTTTCAGTACCGGGCTTTGCTGGTTGAATGCGCGGATGGCTTCCCGTCGTTGCCAGTAGTCTGAGCTTTCTTCCAGCTGGCCGATCACCTCATGCAGTACGTTATGTTCCACGCGCTGATGGTAATGGGTGGTATTCCGGTCAGTGATGCCATAGAGGTTTCTCTTGCGAACCTCCAGTGGGTCCAGCCCGGTTGAACGTGCGATGTCGTCCATAATCCGTTCAATAACCAGCATGCCCTGAGGTCCGCCAAAGCCTCGGAAAGCGGTATTGGATGCGGTATTGGTTCGGCAGCGATGGCCGATCACGGTGGCGTTATTGAGATAATAAGCGTTATCAGAGTGGAACATGGCCCGGTCGACAATGGCGTCGGTCAGGTCCGGGGAGTGCCCGGCATCACCGGCCAGTTCGATATCAACACCTGCCAGCAGGCCCTGCTGATCAAAACCCACGGTATAGCGATGGCGGAAAGGGTGTCGTTTACCGGTAGAGAGCATATCCTGCTGTCGATCAATACGAAACTTCACCGGTCGGCCGGTTTTTACCGCCAAAAGTGCCGCAATACAGGCCGGGGCTGCGGCCTGGGTCTCCTTGCCACCGAAACCACCGCCCATACGGCGCACATCGGCCACCACTTTATTCAGTGGTATGCCAATGACTTCAGCGACCAGCTTTTGCACTTCAGAAGGGTGCTGGCTTGAGGTATATACATGGAGCTGACCGTCTTCCTGGGGAATCACGCTGGCAATCTGTCCCTCAAGATAGAAGTGCTCCTGTCCACCGTTCGACATCTGTCCCGATAGTCGGTGATCCGCATTACCAATGGCCTGTCCGGCGTCGCCTTTTTTCATGGTGTGGTCAGGCCGTACAAAGGAGTTTTGCGCCATGGCCTGATCAATACCCAGAATGGCATCCAGCGGACGATATTCAATCACGGCTTTGCGGGCTGCTAATTTTGCCGCTTTATGGGAGGTGGCTGCCACGGCAAACACCGGTTGGCCGATATAATCCACCCGGCCATCGGCCAGTAGCATATCGCCCGGAAAGACAGGGCCAATATCTTTGTGGCCCGGAATATCGTCTGCGGTGATGACCGCAATAACACCGGGCGTATTCCAGACTTCCTCAAAATTGATGCTGACGATGTCTGCATGGGCTTCTGTGGAAAGACCAAACCCGGCATGCAGTTGCTTGGCCATTTCCGGACGATCATCAATATAGAGGGCTTTACCCGTCACATGCAGATGAGCACTGTCGTGTTTAGCCGAGCGGTTCCCGCTTTTAGGACTTTGCTGCTGTTCACTGGCCAGATCCGGTAGTTTACGCATGACTGATAATCCTTACATTCTGGCCAGACAGTTCCATAAAATAACGCTCCAGCAAATTGCAGGCTGCTACAAGACGATACTCGCTACTGGCCCGGACATCGGACATGGGGCTGAACTCCTGACACAGAGCGGCCTTGGCCTGACTGAGCGTTTCCTGGTTCAGTGGTGATCCCGTTAATATCTGCTCACACAGGTCTGCACGCCTGGGGATGGCCGCCATGCCACCCAATGCCACTCTTGCCCTGGTTATGTGTCCATCGTCGTTGGTTTCCAGATTGATCGCGGCCAGGACGGTGGAGATGTCATCACCGTAGCGTTTGCTGAGCTTATAGACTTTCAACTGATGAGGGGTTGTGGGAATACGGATTCGGGCAATGTACTCGCCGGATTTAAGCTCAGTCTTTTTGTAATCCAGGAAAAACCGGTTCAGTGGGATATTGCGGAGGGTGTCTCCGTGACGAAGATCCAGAGAAGCATCCAGCGCCAGTAACACAGGGGGAGTGTCGCCTATGGGCGAGGCGTTGCCGATGTTACCGCCCAGGGTTCCCTGATTGCGTATCTGCTGGGAGCCCAGCCGGTCCAGCATCTGCGCAAACTCAGGAAAGTACTTCGACAATATGGGTTTCAGGCTCCGATAAGTAACAGCCGAACCAATCACCAGCTCATTGTCTTCCTCGTGAATGGTCTGCAGAGAAGGAATATTCTTTACCAATACCAGTTTGTTTATTTTCTTCAGCTGTTGAGTCACGTCGAGCCCAAGATCGGTCCCACCGGCCAGAATTCTGGCGTCAGGGTTTTCCACCAGGTACCGGGCGAACTCATCTTCACTGGCAGGAATAAATGCACCGTGACCGCTGACACTGCCCTGTTGTTCTATGGTTTGTAGTCTGGATAAAGTTTCTGCCCGGTTTCTGAAGAATTTGTCATCCGGTTGCCCATTGGCCAGGCTCTCAGCGGCATCAACCAGGGGGCGGTAGCCAGTGCATCGGCACAGGTTGCCACCCAGGGCCTCAAGAACATCCGGTTGGTTTTCCGGAGGTTCATGGTGAAGCGCAAATAACGACATCACAATGCCCGGGGTACAGAAACCACATTGCGACCCATGGTGGTCAACCAGTGCCTGTTGTACCGGGTGTAACTCGCTCTTGTTATTTTGGTTATCTTGTGGGTGGGCCGAGCCTGCCAGATCTTCTACGGTCAGTAGCTGCTTACCATGCAGCGAAGGCAGCAGCGCAATACAGGCGTTCATGGTATTATATTTCAGCCGATCGCCCTCTGGCTCACCCACCACAACAGTGCATGCGCCACAGTCGCCTGAGCAGCAGCCCTCTTTGGTGCCAGTACGCTGTTCAGTGGCAGGCTTTGCAGAGCTGGTTTCAGCGTTGCCTCGAAGATAATCAAGAACCGTGGTATCTGAAGCGGTGTCCTCAACTTCGATGAGCCGATCGTTAAGAAGAAAGCGAATCACGATGGCATGTCCTTTTCTTTTTATTTTGTCTTTCTATGCCATGACAGGCCTTTTGCAACAGACTCTGAAGCTCTCGTTGGGCGCGCTGTATGGCATTTCCAGCCTGTTAATTTGCATTAATTTGACTATCTGGTCAGGAAAATAGCAAGCTAACAACTGTGAATTTTATTGACTATATAGTCAGAAATTTGCATTGTTCCAATCCAGGTTGTTAGTCTTGCCAGGCTGGATAAAGATTTTCACGACAGAATACAGGTACCTGAATCTGGGAGGCTCTGCTTCCGTATGACCGGGATCTTAAAATTTTCAACAACAGGATTAGAGCCTCTATGAATGGAGCGGATACAAGACCACTGCCTTTGGCAGATGAGAAACCTACTTTTCTCGAGCGGTTATTCAAGCTTAAGGAGCATAACACAACGGTAAAAACCGAGCTGGTGGCTGGTTTCACCACCTTTGTCACCATGTGTTACGTGGTGTTTGTGATACCTGGTATGCTTGCCGATGCCGGTATGGATAAAGGCGCTTTGTTTGCGGCTACCTGTATTGTCGCCGGTTTGAGCTCCATCGCTATTGGCCTGTATGCCAACTGGCCCGTAGGCCTGGCACCCGGTATGGGCCTGAATGCGTTCTTTGCCTATGCCGTTGTGCTGGGTATGGGCTACTCATGGGAACAGGCGATGGGTGCCGTTTTCTGGGGGGGTATCGGTTTTATGCTGCTGAGCCTGTTTAAAATCCGTGAGTGGATAATTAACAGCATTCCGAAAGGTCTGCGAGTGGGTATTACCGCCGGTATTGGCCTTTTCCTCGCGCTGATTGGTTTGAAAAATGCCGGTATTGTGGTGGCCAGCCCGGGCACTATTATCACGCTGGGTGATATTACCCAGTTCAGCCCGGTGATGGCCTGTTTGAGTCTGCTGTTGATTCTTGGGCTGGCTTACCGTGGCTTTAAAGGCGCTGTGCTGACCGCCATTGTCGTTGTGTCGGGCATAGGCCTTCTGGCCGGGGATATCGCCTTTCAGGGAATATACTCCGCTCCACCGAGCCTTGAACCTGTGGTTGGCAAACTGGATATCATGGGTGCCCTGAAACCGGAGATGCTGGGCGTTATCGTTGCTTTCATGTTTGTGAATTTGTTTGATACCACCGGAACGTTGATTGCCGTTGGCGATAAAGCTGGCCTGGCTGACGAGAATGGTAAGATGCACAACATGAACCGGGCGATGGTTACCGATGGCACCGCTTCCTGGGCAGGTGCTCTGATGGGAACACCGACGGTGACATCCTATGTAGAAAGTGCTTCAGGTGTCGCAGCAGGCGGACGAACAGGCCTGGTAGCCGTCACTGTGGGTGTTTTGTTCCTGCTCTGCATGTTCCTTTCGCCACTGGCGGCCATGGTTCCCGCCTATGCGACAGCTGGTGCCCTGATTTATGTTGCCGTGCTGATGGCCGGGAGCCTTGCGAACATTGACTGGAATGATCTGACGGAAGCGGGTCCGGTGTTGATTACTGCCATTATGATGCCGCTGAGCTTTTCCATCGCTAACGGTATTGCTCTCGGGTTTATCGCTTACCCACTGGTAAAACTGTTGGCGGGCAGGGCTAATGAAGTCAGTATCAGTATGTGGATTCTGGCCACATTATTTGTTCTGAAGTTTATTTTTTTCGGGATTTGATTGATCTCGTCTGGTGTCCGGCCATTTGAAGTCAGTAAATATGGCTGCAAATGGTCGGGTGTTTACGTGTTGTAATCTCTGTTCGTAGTAATAAGTCGCCGTATTTTTGGATGTCTACTGACTATGGCTTTGGCGCCAGTTTCCTTAATATCCGCTTGAATTATTTTACCAGTAAGAGTTGATAAAGATTACTATGAAAAAGCTTTTGACCCTGGCATTGATGAGCGTGCTGAGCTTTGGTGTTATGGCGGATGACTGGAAAAAACTCGGCGAGCGTCGTGTGTCTTTCCAGAGCGAGCAGGATGTCATTCATGTAAGTGGTTTTAAGGGTAAGTACGATACCATTGCATTTAAAGTGAGCAGAGCGCCAATTTTCATGAAGAAGATCCGGGTGGTTTTTGGTAATGGCGAGTCTCAGAATATCCACATCAACAGGCGTCTGCATCAGGGCAAGCGTTCACTGCCATACCGTCTGCTGGATGAAGACCGCGTTATCAACAAGATTGAGATGGACTACAGAACTGCTGTGGGTGGTCACAAATATGCCGAAGTGAGCGTATACGGCAAGCGCAGCTGATTCCTGGCAACGCATTTTCTGAAGGCAGTGTATCCCGCTGCCTTTCACTTTCTGCCCATTTCTTCCTCTTCTTCTAGCAGAACTAGCAGAACTGCAATTTCTGTCTATCTTTTCTTTACTGCTTCTATTCATAGACAACCTTGATCAGGGAATATCGTTTTAATACCAATTCCATAACCGGGTCAATACTGTTAAGAGTGGCGGCGTTCCTATAAGTCAGAGAGTGATGCCAGCAAATGCTACGAACGGCAGTGATTGGAGCGGGTTATCTCGGTAAATTTCATGCTCAGAAGTATGCCCGGCTGGCATCCAGCCACCTTGTGGGTGTTGCCGATATCAATGAGACCTGTGGCCAGCAGGTTGCCAGCAACTGTAACACCCATTATTTCAGTGATTACCGGGATCTGATCGGGCAGGTTGATGCCGTCAGTGTTGTTGTTCCTACCTCTATGCATCACGCCATAGCCAGTGACTTTTTGAAAGCGGGTGTGCATGTGCTGGTGGAAAAGCCCATGGCCAGTAATGTATCCCAGGCTGAAGAGATGATTAAGCTGGCCAGGGAGCAACAGCTTGTCCTCCAGGTTGGCTTTCTGGAGCGCTACAACGCGGCACTGGAGTGCGTTGCCGACAAGGTTAACCAGCCCCGGTTTATTGAGTCTCACCGACTGGCCAGCTTTAAACCACGATCCATGGACATCAATGTGATTATGGATCTGATGATTCATGACCTGGATATTATTCTGAATATCGTTGATTCCCCGATACTGGATATTGCGGCCAATGGCAGTGCGGTTTTGTCTGACACCATTGATATTGCCCAGGCCCGTTTGTCATTTGCCAATGGCTGTGTTGCCAATGTGACCGCCAGCCGAATCAGTCAGAAAAGCAAAAGGAAAATGCGGATTTTCCAGAAATGCTCTTGTATCTGCGTTGATTTTCAAGCGCTGAAAGTCAGCCATTTCTTTAAAGGTGAAGGGGAGTTGCATCCGGGTGTTCCAGCCATTGAATGTCAGGAGCAGAGTTATCAGGGCAGTGATGCGCTCAGGCTGGAGATTGAAGACTTTCTTCTGAGTGTTATTGCCGCAAGCCCCCCAAAGGTCAGTGGTGAAGATGGTCGAGATGCGTTGCATGCCGCGAACAGAATTTCGGAGATTATTCATAAGACAGGTGTAAGCCTCTGACAGCGAATGTTGAGCGGCTGGCAAAGGATAAAATAGCCATTAGCGAATAATCGGTACCGTTTTATTGAGTGTAAAAGGGGCACCATGAATCAAAAAAAAATGAATACTATCCCAATGGTGGATGTGCAGGCATGGCACCGCCCAATTCAGGCGCAGTTAGAACAAAAAGCACTGGAAGTATTGCGCAGTGGTCGTTTTATCATGGGGAAAGAAGTGGAGCTTTTTGAACAGGAGGTCGCTCATTACCTTGGAGCCAGGTACGCCATCAGTTGTGCAAATGGTACCGATGCACTTGTTCTTGCCCTCCATGCCGCCGGTATAGGGCCGGGAGATGAGGTATTAACCACGGGTTTTACCTTTTTTTCCACAGCTGAGGCCATTATCCAGGTGGGGGCAACGCCCGTTCTGGTTGATATAGACTCAGAGACATTCAATATTGACCCCCTTGAGCTGGAGCGAAGTATCACTTCCCGTTGCAGGGCGGTGCTGGTTGTCCATCTCTTTGGTTTACCCGCAGCGCTTCGGGAGATTCAGGCCGTCTGTGATCGTCATGGTTTAATCCTGCTGGAAGACTGTGCACAATCCTTTGGCGCTGGTTATCAATCACGAAAAACCGGCAATTTCGGTTTGCTCGGTACTTTCAGTTTTTTCCCCAGTAAAAACCTTGGCGGGTTTGGTGATGGTGGTCTGGTCATTACCAGCGAATTAAAAGTCGCCGAAACGGTACGGATGCTACGAAATCACGGCAGTGCATACCAGTACCACCATGAGTGCCCGGGCTACAACAGTCGTCTGGATGAAATTCAGGCGGCCCTGTTAAGAGTCAAACTGGAGCATATAGAGGTGTTTAATGCTCAGCGACAACAGGTGGCACAATGGTATAGAGAATTCCTGAACGATAGTGAGGTACTCTTTCCTCATGGGCATCAGGAACATATTTATCATCAGTTTACGGTTGTTTTGCCCTCTGGCCGGGATATGGTCAGGAAGCGCCTTGCCGGTGAGGGCATTGCCAGTGCTATTTATTACCCGTTGCCTCTAAATAAGCAAAGGGCATTGGCGGGGAAAGACGGTGAACATGAATTACCCGTATGTGAGCAGTTATCCGAACACTGTCTTTCACTGCCAATATATCCTGGTATGACCAGAAGCCAGACCAAGACCGTTGCCAGCACATTGATTAAAGTGATGCATTAATTATTTAAGCATCTCAGTTATGGCAAGAGAGCCTTTTCGTCAAGTCAAAGCAGACCCTAAGAAATTACCCCCTACTGATCCACCTCCCACGATACCAGAGGCGGCTCGAAAACTTGGAATGGGTCATTAAAAGAAGAACTCTCCAATCCTGGCTGAGACTGAACGGGAGCTTTGCATCTGAGACAAGTGTCCGAATACGATTGGGGATCTATGCAGATGAACCCATCTCCCGGATACGGTGGAGGAGCCATGCTGTTGGGATCAAGGTATGGTGGAGATGATACCGATGGTTGCTCCGAGCTCTGTTGCTTGTCACCAGTGTGGGAGACTGGTTCAGTACAGATGACGATCTGTCGATCCGGAAGTTTCTTGACGCAAGCGCATTTACTAGAGATGCCAATAAAGGTGGCTACAGGACAGGCAAGACTGGCAAAACCAATAGGTAGGCCCATGACGGCATAAGCGATTTGGCCCTTGGATATTAATGCACCCCCCATGGAACCGGCGAAGGCACCGATAGCACCATAGCCACTCGAAATTTTAGCAGGTTCTTTAAGAGCGTGAAAATCACAGCCATAACCGGCCGACCGATGTTCCACTTGTTGTGGCTGTTTGATCACCGGTGGAGTACGATGAGAGACATTCATAAGTCTTATATCCTCAGAATATTAGTTATTTATATCCCACAATTTTTTTATGGCAGTAATGCTGCGGCAAACAGGGGATGAATCTCTTTGACTGAATTATTTTGCAAAAGTTCATTTAGAATTGCTTTTTAATATGATTTCATTTGGTTAACTACTTATCTATTGGCAAAACAGGGATCATTCTGGTGACGCATTTTTTTGTGCTTTGCGTAAGCGGCATTTTCGTGACGCTTCTCTTCTGCGCTCTGCGAAATCAGGATCATTGTGGTAGCGCAGCATTCTGCTCTCCCTTTGGCGCTCCCTTAGGCGCTCTCGGTAAACGGGATTATTCTGGTAGCGTTCCCTGTTTTTCTTCCTTTCGAGTTCTGCATAAACGGGATTTCTGCGAAGCTTTCTTTTGAGCTCCCTTTTGTGTTCTGCGTAAACGGGATCATTGTGGTAGCGCTCTCTTTTGCGATCCCTTTGGCGCTTCCTTTGGCGCTCTGCGTAAGCGGGATCATTTCGGTAACGTTCCCTGCTTTTCTTCCTGATTTGCTCGGCGTAGGAAGGGTCATTTTTGTAGCGCTCCCTTCGGCGCTGTGCATCAGTGCGCGCTTCACGAGGCTCCTTTTCGTGCTCAATGGGTAAGGAGCAACGTTCATCAGACTCATCAACTCTTGCCTGGGCTAAATCGTCTGATGAATGAATTTCATCCCCTAACCCTAACAGAGAATAGATTGAAAACCGTTCATTTTCAGGAATATATACGGGGGCAGGATCATTATTCTGCGATCCTGTTTTTACCGGTAAGTGAAGTGGTTGATCTTCTTCAGTATCGCTATAAGCGATGACTATCGATCTGTTTTCAAACCGGGAATCATTCAATGCCTTGTGAAAAGACTTCGTTGGCTGCTGAAGGTGGTGTTCATTAGTTTTATGAGTACCCATGGCACATAGAATATTTGCTGCTTCTGCTATTTCACGGAAGAAGAGTTGACCCGATGTACCAGATCCAGAAGAAGCGGTATCTTGAAGACAACAAGAAATAGCGTGTGAATCAGAGCAGGCAGGTATATCCATTAGATTATGGAATTATTGAATTCTGCCTTAAGACTGTTCTTTCTTTTAAAAGTTCCTCCCGGACACCATCCTTGCAATATTTGAGTCAACCAGACATTGGGTTTTGCTGCAAATTCGCAGGCTATTCCCGGCCAGCCTCCGGGTGCTGACGGAGGCTTCAGGAGGAAGATCACAGACGCAAGTTTTAAATCCCGGTAATCCTGGTTACCAGGGAGATAATCAGGCGGCAGAGAGTCTCTTCAATGCCTCAAACTTTTCCTGCTGTTCCGGCAAAAAGTTCTGCTCTTTATCCCGACGCAGGTAAACTTTGAACAACATACGGCCCTGTTTGCTCAGGAATTGCACCGAGCGGGTTGCTACACCATGGAAGGGCTTGCTGACCAGGGCGATCACCGCAACATTATCCAGCTTCAGGTGCCCTTTCAGCGGTGTCCGGCGGTCGCTCAGATTGTAATAGCCGAACTTTTCACCCCCTTTCGGGAAATGGCCAACCATTTCAAAAATTGAACCATCCACATCAATCACCAGCGTCAGTTCGCCCCAGGTTTTGATATCCCGCAGGACATCCAGGTAATGGCTGGCATCAATCAATGTCACCATGTCAGCGGGCATGGCCTGAATCACGTCCAGTTCGCTGGCATTGAGCTGGTTAGCTATTTCTGCCGGTAAAATGGCCGGGTTTCCGGTCAGAATATCCTGTACCTGTTGAGCCAGAGTCATGCGGCTTTCTCCGTGTTTTGTCCAGCAAAAGGATGTTGTTCAAGAAAGTTAATCAGGGCCTGGTGCATGGTGACGTTCCAGAATTGCCCGGGCAGCGTCAAATCGAGAATGCCATGGTGAAGGGTGGCCAGGCCATTGTCCTGCCAGGCTTTAAACAGCGGCATGCAGTGCTCGCTCATACCTGCACCAGCAGCGTGGTCAAGCTTGCCGATTTCCAGCCAGCCCCGGTCAAAACCGGAGCCAATGGTTCCCAACAGTGATTTATTACCCGTGGCTTTGCTCATCATCATCAGGGGCTTTTGGCCAGCATCCAGGGCCTCGTAATAGGCGGGCAGCGTTCTCAGGCTCATGGCATTGTGTCCGGCAAAGTTACCACCGGCACCGGAACCAAACGGCATGATTTCGGCACCGGATTTTACCCCGTGGTTGTAGATATTCCGCTCCCGGGTATCCCGTCCCCAGTGGCTGACAGTCAGTCGCCCGACTTTGTGGGCACTGAGGATATCAACTCCCCGGCGAAACATTTCCGCACGCTCCGGTGAGCTGGCCGGCTCGGGCAGGGAGCCTTTGTCAATCGACTGCTTCATCCGGCTGGAACCCAGCAGAATGAGTTGATAAAGATCAACACCATGGGCTTTTGATTGCAGGAAGGTGTGCAGGTCCTGCTCCCAGTCATCCAGGGTTTGGCCCGGCAGACCGAACATCAGGTCTACGACGACGGCTGCATTGTTCAGACTGCTGAAATAGTCGAGCCTTTCCAGCAGAAATTCACCGGAGTCGATCCGGCTCATACGACGGCGGATGGTGGTATTAAAACTCTGTGCCCCCAGGGAGAAGCGGTTAAACCCGGATTCCAGGCAGGCCGCGATTTTGTCGTTATCAAAGCCATGAAAACGGCCTTCAAAGGTCATCTCAACATCGTTGGCCAGTGGCAGGGACTCACGTACTGCATTGCCAAGGCGAATAATCTGCTCCGGGGTCAGGTCAGTGGGGGTCCCGCCGCCAAAATAGACGCCATGGAACAAGCCTCCCTGAGTCCAGGCATCCTGTGCCGACAGGCGGATTTCCCGCTCCAGGTAGTCGACATAGCGGGCAATTTCATCTTTTTTGGTGGTGTTTTGAAAGAAACCACAGTAAGAGCAATGGGTTCTGCAAAAAGGAATATGGATATAGGCCAGTCGCTTACTGTCCGTGAGCAGCTGTGGGTTAGCAGGGCCATCCATCAGTTGCCGGTACACAGCCTGAGTCTGCTCGGCAGGAACCGGAATGGAGCCGCTGTGGGTGTGGGCTGACTTCTTGCCGGTAAAGGCAAACTTCAGTGGATCAGGGGATGATATCCCGGTCAGCTCGGGACCCAGGGTGTGTCTGGCAACCATAATCGGATTGTTCTAACTTACAAAATGAGAATTATTATTATTTTGATTTGTGAGGTGGTGTGCAATTGATACAGATCAACAGATTTCAGGTGAAAAACTTCGGTTTACCACTGTGGGATTGTTGTGGTTACGTGACGGCCATGCAGGCCATTTCCGGGATGTGAATGGTCACCGGAATTACCGCAATCATTGGATTAGTTCATGCCTGTGAAACTTGATCAGGAAAATATTGTCTAAACGCGCAAATCGAACAAAGTTAATAAGGTTAAATTGATGAAGCAGTTCAGGCAGTTTTGTATTTCCTTTTTAGTCTCCTTTATTTTGTGTCCCATTGCCCTGGCAGATGAGACTGCGGTAACACCGGATAAGTTACATATCAGCTATGTCAGGCAATATATGGCAAACAACCGTTTCTTTGATCGTCTTAATGCCCCCGGATATGGGGGGCAACCCATTGAAGTTCAGGTACGGGCAGGCTGGGCTGAGGCAAAACGGCAATATAACTGGGTACTTAAGGAGTATTCTCTGTACGATTCGTTACCCTATCTGGCGTTTTATGTTCCTGCTTTTACTGTTGCTGGAACAGCGCTTTCGTACAAAGGGGCCATTTACGAATTTGTGAGGACCAGCTCGGATTTTACTAACCTGTTAGCTTACGTGTCTTTTACGATGGTCGGCGCATTAATAGTGGCGACATCTGTTCCATTTACCATGAATGTTTATTACGGAATATTTGCGCCAAAGCTGGCCGAGGAGAATTTGATTCTGGCCTATGGTGCCAAGAAGGCATTACTGGATAAACGCACACAATATTACATCGAGGATGAGCTGTTTTACAGTTTCTGGCGAAGCCCTGGCGGCGAAGCACTCAACCGGTTGCAGAAAATTCTGGATAAAGCATTAAGGCTTCCGTTTTACTCCAAAACACTGGTGTATGATGAAGAGAAAATTGAGGAAGCCTTGCAGGACTACCCATCCCACGTAGCCGATCGGTTAAAACGGTTCGTCCATTCTGAGTTGATTTACCAGCAGACCGATGCCTCAATCCATGATAGCCATTACCCGATTTATTTCCTGGGCGCACCCGGTACCGGCAAGACCCATGCAGCCAAACAGCTGGCGGAAGCGATGGGGACGAACCTTGCCATTGTCAATCTCGACGGTGCCACCATTGATGATATCGTCGGAACCCCATTTGAAAGTGCCAATGCCAGGGCCGGCAGAATTCTGGATGCTATTGTTGCCCGTACCGATTCAAGTCAGGATATTAATCACCATAATCAGGTTCTGCTGATTGATGAGTTTGATCGGCTCTTCATCTCCGGAAACGAGAAAAGCAAAGATGTACTTTCGTTTATGTTGAAGCTGCTCGATCCGACCAATCGTTCTTACTACAGTCCCTATTTGAAAACAGAAGTACGTCTGCCTGAGACCATCATTCTTGCCGGTAACCGTGATATTCATGAATTAAGCACCCACGATCCTGAGCTTGAGGCCATTGCCTCCAGACTGGATAAAGTCGTGTTTGACGGTTTCGATACCAGGGCGAAACAGAGAATTGCCTTTGAAACCATGATTCCCAATAAGGAAAGGCGTTATCAGTCGGCGGGTAAGCTTTTTGCCGATTTCACCTTACCACAGAGCGGTCACGACATGATTCAGGACTTTATTGAAACGGATCAAGACCCGGGACTGCGCTCCCTGGAAAAATATATATCCCAGGTATTTGAGAAGTTTGCCCATGGCCTTGCGCCAAAGAGCCTGGTTTCTTCTGGGAATAAGGCGGAACAATGGAACGCAGAGCCGGTGCTGGCAGGAGGGTAACGCTTGTTGTTTGTGGCCTGACGCTGCATCGTCAGGCCATCGCTTAAACGGCCAATTAATGGTTCACAACCAATGGGCAGTGATAGGCCGGGTGCTCAGATACACTGACCTCAATATCGAACACTTGTCCAATAGTTTCCGGGGTCAGAACCTGATGGGGTGTGCCTTCTGCTGCTATCCTGCCATTTCTGAGGATCACAATCCGGTCAGAGTATCGCGCTGCCAGATTCAGGTCGTGCATGATAACCATCACGCCGATACCCTGGTCTGCTTCCTGTCTGGCCATTTTCAGGGTCAGCTGTTGATGGGCCGGGTCCAGTGCCGATGTAGGCTCATCAAGCAACAGGTAGCGCTGGCCATAAGGGCTTTCATCCCAGATCTGAGCCAATACCCGCGCCATATGCACACGCTGGCGTTCACCACCGGAGAGGGTGGTGTAATGACGATCCTTCAAATGTAAGCCATCAACTTTGTTAAGCGCCTCCCGGGTAATCATCAGGTTTTCATCATGGTGACTGGCACAGGGAATGCGGCCAAGCAGAACGACTTCTTCCGCCGTAAAGGGAAAGCTCAATGAGGATGACTGCGGCAACACACCGAGCATCAATGCCTGATGGTTCAATGGCCAGTCACTGCGACCATTAAGCAGCACTTTGCCGCTGGAAGGTTTTCTCTCGCCACTGATGACTTTCATCAAGGTGCTTTTACCGGCACCGTTTGGGCCAAGCACCGATACCACTTCCCGGGGCTTCAGGGTCAGATTAATGTCCTGAAGCAGGTGCCTGTCTCCGATCTGCACCGATACGCCCTGAACTTCCAGCGTGTTTACCGCTGCGCCTTCCTTACCAGAGGCCATATCAGACAATCCTTTTACGTTGCTGCCACAACAGTGACAGGAAGAAAGGGGCACCCATCAGGGCTGTGACAATACCGATGGGAAGTTCTGCCGGGGCGACAATGGTGCGGGAAAGCATATCCGCTACCAGTAACAGAATACCGCCCAGCATGGCCGAGGCTGGCAATAGAATGCGATGGTCCGGGCCAACGGCCAGGCGAATCAGATGAGGCACTACAAGTCCCACAAAACCGATAAACCCACTGACGGAAACGGAAACCCCCACGGCCAGGGCCGTCAGGAAAATCAGGGTCAGCTTGACCTTCTGGACATCAATGCCCAGGTGGCGAGCTTCCGACTCACCCAGCAGCAGCGCGTTAAGCACCAGACCATAACGGCCAAGAATCAGGACCACCGGGATTAGTAGCGTGGCACAGATAATCACCAGGTCCCAGGTAGCACCCCCCAGGCTGCCCATCTGCCAGAAGGTCAGGTTACGCAGCATGGTATCATCCGCGACGTAGTTCAACATCCCCATCCCGGCACCGGCCAGGGCATTGATCGCCACACCGGCCAGCAGCATAGTGGCCACAGAAGTGCCGTTGCTGGTGGTACCGACTTTATACACCAGCCAGGTGGACAGCACCCCGCCAACAAAAGCCAGAATGGAAACGCTGTAGCTTTGCACCAGGGATGGAGCGCCGGCAAACAGCAGACCACCCAGAACAATAGCAATACCCGCACCCAGGGCCGCACCGCTGGAGACACCGACAATACTGGGGTCCGCCAGTGGGTTTCTGAACAGGCCCTGCATGGATGCACCGGCCACCGCCAGTGAGCCACCGACAATCAGTCCCAGCAGTGTTCTGGGTAAACGAATGGACTCAATAATCAGCGCAGACTGGTTGCTGATGGTGCTGTCGGACAAACCCAGCCGGTCAAACAGTATGGTCAGAATATCGCCTGCGGGAATGGGCACAGCGCCCACGCCAATGGACACAATCACCACGACTGGCAGCAGGATTGCCAGTGCGGTTAACAGCAGTGCCCCCTGATGGTTACGACTCATTGGAGGATGGATTACCTTGGTCTAAGTAAAAAGATTTTGCCAGGGACAGTGCAACATCCCCTGTTCTTGGGCCGAGGCCGCCCAGCAGCATATTGCCATCAATGGCAACCACCCGACCATTTTGGCCAGCAGGCGTCTGCTTCAGGATGGGCATCTGCTCCAGCAGTTTTGCCGGTGTCATATCCGGGTTACTGGTTGAGCCCGGAAAAATGATGACCTCGGGCGCCAGCAGCAGCATGGCTTCATTGGACAGTGCCTTGTACCCTTTAAACTGCTCTGCCGCAGGGTTGTATCCCCCTGCCAGACCAATGATCGCATTAGCCGCAGTGCCGGTACCGGCGATGGTTGGGGAGCGCCCGCCCATGGTCAGGACAAACAGGACCGGTACGTTCTTTTCATGCTGTTGCTGATAAGCAGCGGCCATGGCTTGCGCCTCATCCAGGGAGTCTTCGATGTCGTCCCACAGCGCTTCGCCCTGTTCCTCTTTACCAAGAATACCGGCCAGTGACTTGATCTGTTGTTCAATGCTGTCAGCGGTATGTTCCAGGGGCAGGGCTTCCACCGCAACACCGGCACTTTTCAGCTGGGTCAGGGTTGACGTTGGGCCCATGTCTTCAGTACCAATCAGCAGGGTAGGCCCAAGCGCCAGAATCCCCTCAGCAGACAGCTGTTTATGATAGCCGAGCCGGGGCAACTGGTTGACTTCCATGGGCCAGGTGCTGGTCTGGTCAACAGCAATCACCTGATCACCAGCACCCAGGGCATAGATAATCTCGGTCACCCCGTTGCCAGCAGAAACAATGCGTTGATTGTCGTGTGATCCTTGCGCCATTGCAGTGTTGGCACCCATGGCGGCAGAAACAGCCACCAGAGTAGCTAACAGAGGTTTAAACGTTTTCTTCATGGGTCGTCTTTACCATTTTCCTGTTCCATCAGCACCTGCGCAGCGTCAATCTTGTGCTGGCTGAAAAACATCATCAGCTTGACCAGATTGCCCAGGGGGGCATCTTTATCACCGGCAATCAGTACTGTGGTACCGGGAGCTTCTTTAACCTGTTTCAGCAAAGTGGTAGCGAACACTTCCCACTGCTCAAATTTCTGTTCACCAATGGCCCAGGGCTCACCCTGTTCCAGAATACTGACGGTCAGCGTTTTTGGGGCCGTGGTGACCGACGCCTCCTGCTGGGTTGCCTGAGGCAGTTCCACCGGCAGGCTCAGGGTCTGTACATTGGCGGTGAACAGCAGAAACACCATGACGATAAACACCACATCCAGCAGCGGCGTCAGATCTGCCATGGAGAGTGATGCGCTGGTTTCATCAATATCGTTGATGCGAATCATGCCGCTACCGCTCCGGTACGGATGACTTCTGGCTGGCCAGTCTCTGAACTGGCACTACCCTTTACCGTTAAACCCTTAAAGGCGGGTGCTGAAGGTGCAGTGGCTAAACCATCGTCGTCCATCGTCAGGCCTTCCAGCAGCAGGTTAATGTGATTCAGGGCAAACTCCAGTTTCGAGAGATAATGGTTAGCCCAGACTCCAAAACCGTGAGCCGCCGCCAGGGCTGGAATCGCGATGATCAAACCGAACGCCGTGGTGAACATCGCCTGCCACAGACCCGCAGCCAGAATATCCGGAGTAACCGGGCCGGCAACGGCAGCAATATCACGGAACATATCGATCATACCCAGTACGGTACCCAGCAGACCCAGCATAGGGGCCAGCACACCAATCAGCATCAACGGCTTTAGCCAGGCATTCAGGCTGCGCTTCTGCTTCAGCAGCCACAGGCCAGCTACTTCTTCACGCATCGACTTTTCCCAGGTGCTGTGGCTCAGAAGTACCGCAACCCCCTGACAAATCCCTTTGCCCTGGCTAAGATCCTGGCAAAGATTGTCCTTGTTTTGTGCGTGCTTATCGCTGCCACAGCATTGACGCACCTCATTAAACAGTGCGGTCATCCCCTTGCGGTTCATGGAGGGCAGCAGGGCATAGGTCACCAGCCGCTCAAGAATCATGGCCAGTCCAAGGCAAGAGGTGATCAGTAATGGCCAGGCCATGATCCCCAGTGATGCAAGGTGTTCTGTCAACATGGCGTTACCTGCTAAGTATCCAATGGTTTGCTTATTCAACTGATTTCAAATGCGACGGGAATATGCACCCGGGATTTCACAAATTGGCTATTACGCTGCTCAGGTTTGAATGACCAGCGCTTAACGGCATCAATGGCTGCCCTGTCCAGCACGGGGTAGCCGGATGACTCAAGAACATCGACAGTAATGGGATTACCCCGTTCATCAACAATTACATCGAGCATCACCACGCCCTGCTGATTTCTCCGTTGCGCCAGTTTCGGGTAGCGGGGTTGAACCCAGTCACGGATTTTCGGCTCGGTCACCATCACGGGCTCGTTGCTCAGTCCGGGGGACTGGCTTTTCTCAGTCACGGTTTTTTCCATCACCGGCTCAGTCACTTCAGGCCTGGTCTTCTCAACGGGTTTGGGCTTTTCGGTGATTTTTTCCGGTTTTTTCTTTACCGGCTCTGGCTTGGGTGCTTTCTTTTTAAGAACGGGCCTGGCGTTCTCTATCGGTTTCTGGACTACCTTTGGTTCAGGCTCAGATTGTTCCTGAACAACGGGCTCTTTGACCGACGGTTCCGGTTGGCTGACCGTGGCAAAGCTCAGGGAAACCGGTGCCTGGATAGAACCCATATGGATGGTTCTGGGCTCAGATTCCTGGTGGTCCAGCGCAACCACTACGGCCACATGGGCCGCAACGGATATCAGCAATGTAAAGAAAGCTTTTTTAGGCATGACCAGGAACGATAATAGTGTTGAATGACCTAATAACAGCAGCGTAGGTTACTCGAAGCATAAAAGGTGTTCAATAACATGAATGATAATAATTCGCATTGTTTGTGCTAATAAGTAATATCCGCCAATTGTTTGATCTGGCGCACTTTCCGGGCCGTAAAATTGGCAGAAAAACGTTTATTTAAGGTTTCCTGCATTCTCAAAAAATCATTTACCTTCGGTGATCACGGTTATGGTGCTAAAAAGAAAAGAAATATCACTGCCTGTTACGCTTTTCTACGATGGAGAATGCCCGCTTTGCATGCGTGAAGTTGACCATCTGGCTAAAAAGAACCGCAAAGGTCTACTCAAGCTGGTTGATATCAGGCAGGATGGTTTTCAGGAAAAATATCCGGAATTTGACCTTGAAGAACTGGATCGGGTTATTCACGCGAAGTTGGCCGATGGCCGTGTAGTTAAAGGTATGGATGCAACCCTGGCGGCCTGGGAGGCCGTAGGCATGGGGTGTCTGGTCGCCCCCTTACGCTGGCCGGGCGTTGCCTGTATTGCTGATTTTGGCTATGAACTGTTTGCGAAGAACCGTCATGGCTTATCCCGCCGCTTAGGGCCGATACTGGGTAAAAATGAGTGTAATAAACCCTAGGAGGCTGACCTACTGCGTCGACAGCAAATTGGTCTAAAAATCTGCTTTTGTTCGGCAAATAGCCCCGCTATTCACCTCACAAAACCGAATTTTTATCCTCAATTTTCTGCCATCCTCGCTACGGGGTCGCCTAGACGGGCGCTATTCTCGGTCAGCCTCCTGGTGTAGTGCGTTGAAATTTTTAGTGCATATAATTTCCGCCAGTCTCGGAATCGAACCAGTACCCGTTAGCCTGTCTGTCAGATAATCCCAAAATGAGAGACCATGCTGGCGACACGTTTTTTTCAGGCTGGCAAAGGTGTCGCGACTTTGCCGTCCTGCATCGCTGCGCGTCCCGCCGCTGATTTTCCGTTACATGCTCCCTGATCTGACTTTCGCTAAGGTTATTGTGCAGGGGCAAGGTCGCGGGTCATCCAGAACCATGAGCAGCTCTTCTTTGATAACCATCAGACCTCCCAGAGCCTTCTGTAACTCTGTGCTGCTTGTTTGGGTCTGCGTCAGGGCATCGAACCATTGTCGTATTGTATCGGCCCTGTTTTTTGAGCCAGGGTCTTGCGCCACTTTTTCGAGAAGCTATGTTGCTGCAGGCAGTCCAGCGCATCCTGATTAAGAATATATGTCTTCTAAGGCCTGTGCAGCAGTGTTAAAAAGTTTTCTCGACTCTTACTGCCGGTGCTGCCAAACCAGGTAAACAGGTCATTGACGATGACGGTGCAGTAACCATTCTGCCCCATATGTCTTGCTCCGGTGTCGTCTGTCTGCAGATAACGGGAGCAACGTATTCCTGTGGCCAGCAATTCATCTTTTTCAGCATGGAAGGCATCATAGCCTTTGGTTAACAGGTTACTTAGCTGTCCGGCTGAGATGGATACACCGGCATCCCAGAGCCGTTCCAGTAATTAAGGCTGGGTAATGGCGCAGCCATGATGCTGGACCAGCACATAAGCCTGAAGCTGTGGGCCATGATGATGACCATGCAGATTGGCTGGCGGTTTGCCACTGATGGTTTTTCCCTCCGGAGTCAACCATTGCTCAAGCCAGTATCGAATGGTCTTAACCCCAATGAACGGTATAGGGCTCCCGGCCGTGCCTAACAGAACCCTCAGGGATGTCTTCAGGGGCAATAGTCTCTTCTTCAGAGGCCGGAGGGTATTGCGGTTGGGGTCGTTGGCGTGGAGTCGACTCATCAGGTTTGTTCACTTTTCGCTTGTGGTCGTCGCCGGAGCTGCCTTCGGTTTTGTCGTCGGTGTCGTTTTCATCAGGTCCGAAGCCCGGAGTCACTTGGTCATTATCTTCGGGTGGCTTGGTGTTGGGTTTGAGATTGGGCCTGGTATTCAGTTTCTTCAGACGAGTGATCTCGTTCTCAAGTTGTTCGATCCGAGTCTGTTGCTAACAACCAATTCCTGCTGCCCAACGATCTGTTCCTGTAGTTGAGCAATAAACTCAAGCAGGTTAGGTGACAGATCTTCAGTAGGTGGCGTGAACATGGAAGGAAGGTTAGACCAAAGAAGAGAATCTTGCTTCATGTACCGGTTTTTGAGTACTTACGGTATTTACTCAAAATATTAGTTTTTGAGTACATACAAATGCTTGTGTCATGACAACTGGTTTATCCTTGCAGGAACTCTTCAAGCCAGCCATGGTGGTTGTTGACCCGTTCTGACCCGGTCGCAAATAAATCAAAATCCGGCGACAATAAATCAGAATCAGAATCCGATTCCCAAATGTCAATGTCAATTCCGTTCAGTCCAAGAGGGTCTTCTTTTCTGCATTCCAAGGCTGAATGCCAGGCGTTTTGTGTCTGTTTATCCACATCATAATAGTTGATCTTTTGGAGAACACTCATTAACTGCGGAAGTATCATCTCTTTCCGATAGGGTTCCAATAGTTCAAGTTCTCTATTCCCCAATATCGGAAAACGATCCAGCTCTTCCATTGCCGCTTCAAAG
>NZ_JAGHQV010000130.1:0-3118 GCF_017744175.1 Thalassotalea sp. G20_0
ATCTTTGGCCAGAGAGGGGTCAAAGTACAGCAATGTCTGAATGGCCTCTGTGTGGCCTTTTTCAGCAGCTTTGTGGAGAGCCGTCAGGCCAAGGTTGCTCTTATCTTTGGCCAGTGAGGGGTCAAAGTTCAGCAATGTCTGGATGGCCTCTGTGTGGCCTTCAAAAGAAGCTGTGTGGAGAGCTGTTTGGCCATCTTTAGTCCACTTTTTGGCCAGTGAGGGGTCAAAGTCAAGCAATGTCTGGATAGCCTCTGTGTGGCCTTTACAAGCAGCGGCGTGGAGAGCCGTCATGCCATGGTTGCTCTTATCTTTGGCCAGAGAGGGGTCAAAGTACAGCAATGTCTGAATGGCCTCTGTGTGGCCTTTTTCAGCAGCTTTGTGGAGAGCCGTCAGGCCAAGGTTGCTCTTATCTTTGGCCAGTGAGGGGTCAAAGGCCAGCAATATCTGGATGGCCTCTGTGTGGCCTTCAAAAGAAGCTGTGTGGAGAGCTGTTTGGCCATCTTTAGTCTTCTTTTTGGCCAGTGAGGGGTCAAAGTCAAGCAATGCCTGGATAGCCTCTGTGTGGCCTTTAAAAGAAGCTGCGTGGAGAGCCGTGAAGCCATGTATGACCTTCTCTTTGGCCAGTGAGGGGTCAAAGTCCAGCAATGCCTGGATGGCCTCTGCGTGGCCTTTTTCAGCAGCTAAGTGGAGAGCCGTGAAGCCATGTATGACCTTCTCTTTGGCCAGTGAGGGGTCAAAGGCCAGCAATACCTGGACGGCCTCTGTTTGGCCTTTACGAGCAGCTGCGTGGAGAGCCGTTTGGCCATTGTGATCCTTCTCGTTGGCCAGTGAGGGGTCAAAGTCCAGCAATGTCTGGATGGCCTCTGTTTGGCCATCATAAGCAGCGTAGTGGAGTGCCGTCCAGCCATCGTTATCCTTCTCTTTGGCCAGGGAGGGGTCAAATTTCAGCAATGCCTGGATGGCCTCTGTGTGGCCTTTACGAGCAGCTAAATGAAGAGCCGATTCGTCATCGTTATCCTTCTCTTTGGCCAGTGAGGGGGCAAAGTCCAGCAATGTCTGGATGGCCTCTGTGTGGCCTTTAGCAGCAGACCATTGGAGAGCCGTATCGCCAAACTTATTCTTCTCTTTGGCCAGGGTGCAGTCAAAGGCCAGCAATGTATTGATGGCCTCTGTGTGGCCTTTTTCAGCAGCGTAGTGGAGAGCCGTTTGGCCATTGTTATCCTTCTCTTTGGCCAGGTCAAAGTTCAACAATGCCTGGATGGCCACTGTTTGGTCTTTACGAGCAGCGTAGTGGAGAGCCGTCAAGCCATATCTATCCTTCTCTTTGGCCAGTGAGCGGTCAAAGTTCAACAATGTCTGGATGGCCTCTGTGTGGCCGTTAAGAGCAGCGGCGTGAAGAGCCGTTTGGGCATCGTTAGTCTTCTCTTTGGCCTGTGAGGGGTCAAAGGCCAGCAATGTCTGGATAGCCTCTGTGTGGCCTTCATCAGCAGCTTTGTGGAGTGCCGTCCAGCCATCGTTATCCTTCCCTTTGGCCAATGAGGGGTCAAAGCCCAGCAATGTCTGGATGGCCTCCATGTCGCCTTGACGAACAGCTAAGTGGAGAGCCTCAATGTTCAGCAGCTTGACGGTCTCTTTGCGGCCATTCATTTCCGCTAAGTGGGCAGCCGTTTCGCCACAGTTATTCTTCTCTTTGGCCAGGGAGGGGTCAAAGTCCAACAATTTCTGGATGGCCTCTGTTTTTCCTTGACGAGCAGCTAAGTGGAGAGCCGTATTGCCATCGTTATTCTTGATATTGACGCGAGAAGACCAGTCCAGCAACTTTTTGACGGACTCTGCACAGCCGTTTTGAGCAGCGAAGTGAAGAGCCGTTAAGCCTTTGCTATCAGTAGCGTTGATGTTAGCCCCAGCCCTGAGCAAGGCTTCTAAGGACCTGACGCTGTTATTCTCAGCAGCAAAGTGCAAAGGTGTATAGCCATCCTGATTGACGGTGTTAACATCCCACCTGTGAGTCAGAAAAAATAAATCGTTATAAGAATCACTGAATCCTTCCATAAAACCCAGCAAAGATGCGGATATGCCACCGGAAATAACATTCATGATCGTCGAGAATGCTAATTTTATAATTCCCCATTTTTGCTGATCTCGACCTGCCCACTGATCAGCCAGAGTTTTCACGCATTGGTAAGCGTCATTTTGAGAAGCAATATGCAGGGGGGTGTTACCGCCCTCAAGATCAATTGCGTTGCCCCATTTTTTCCCGATATTTTCACCTATGTTATGTGCCAAGGCTGATGTAGCAATGCCTAATACCGAACCTGATAATACTGAAATAGATGCAATGATATGAGGGAAAGCTGAAAGATCCCACGAAGATAGCAGAGATCCAAAAGCAACCATCGACATCACCGTCCCCATAGGAAATCCAGTAATATACATATTCGCAATTTCACCCACAATTTCACAAAGCGCAACAAACTCTGCACTGAAAGCTGCCGATTCGACAGTGGTCAATACAGCTATGGCCACTCCAAATCCCGCCACCAGTGTTGCCACTTGGGCACACAATTTTTTATGTTCATCCGCGTGATTTTGAATAGCGCTCGACAAAGTCAGGAAGCACTCGGTGTAGTCCTTGCTATCAGTATGTCCACTAGCTTCAGCTATCGCTCTTGCTGCAGCGGAAAGAGCAGAGGTGACGTTGCCTTCTGGTTTCAGTTCAAGTCCCAACTTTAGAGCTTCCAAGTCCCCCTTTTGACAGGCATCCTCTAACAATGGCCTGGAATTTCGAAGCAAGGACATGCCCGGCCCACATATACACCTATCCGGTTTGTGCAATGAATTAGAATAGTCGCGTATACATTCCAAGTGCCCCATGTGATGGTGTTCGCACTCTGTTGTGACCACTGAACGTCCACCAAGTTTTCCGGTATTCCCTCCAGGACAGTAAGAACAATTAAAGCGGACATCTGCTCCGTTTCTACCGACACCATTCATCGCTTTAGCCTGCCATTTGACTCAAAACTTCGAGTACGACAAAAAATCAGCAGGGTAAGTTCCACAAAAAACAGAATTTTTAACAAGAAGATTGTCGTTTAAATCAAAAGTCAGCCATGGAACC
>NZ_JAGHQV010000131.1:0-3090 GCF_017744175.1 Thalassotalea sp. G20_0
AAATTGGGCTTGTTTCATTGAAAGACTTATGGATCAGGTTTCACCATCATTGTTGAACCGCCCGGTGCGGACCCGCATGCCGGGTGCTGTGGGGAGGGTTGGAGAAAGACCAGCCCTTACCCGATTTATGCACTTTCTAAGAACCAGTTTCGATGATATTGAAAATTGGACGTATCTATTTGGTGCTCTTTATTTATATAAAGCTTACTATCTAAACCAGTGATCGAAAAATCGTCTTCAATAAAAATTCCGCCAAGGTCAAAAAGTTTATGATGATTTGGACATAAACATAAGATATTGCTTAAATCATCTTTGCCATTGTGTGGGCTTCCAAGAGGGCGTATGTGTGCAGCCTCTGCATATTTAAAATCAATTCCAGTTAATTTTGTTCTGCAAATTTGACACTCATAGTCGTAAAGTTCTTTCACAAATTTAGCTATTTTATAATCTCTAACTACTGAGTTGAGTGTGTATTCCCTACGCTTTGGCTCACTGACAGCCCCTTGTACAGAAGGAGTTTCTAATAAATCTGGTATATGTTTATAGTCAACACTCTTTAATCTTCTCTGAGCAGTTTCTAACTGATTTCGTGTAAATAGACTCTGCCAATTTTCATCTAAAACTAAAGCTTCAAGGCTGAGATCTAATCTATGATTTATAAATAGCTGTGTAAACCCTTCCCAGTTATCATCATTTGAATCAAGTATCTCTTGAGCATATCTATACGCACCAATTCTCAAAGCCTTACTTTTAAACTTTCTTGGATTATATGAAGTAGCACTTTTTGTTTTTTCACAGAGTTTGATAACTGTGATATGAAAATTTTCTTCTTTTTTATTTCGATGCATCGTTTTTCTTCATTTGGTGCATAACGCCTGCATCAGGTGCGCCGTAGGCGTCACCTGGATGCACTTGTTAGATTGAAATTACTCCGACTCGATTTTGATTAAGCTTTTAATATTAAAAGGGAATCTTTTTAGTTCATCACTAAAAAACAGAGTAAATAGAGTGTTTATTTTATCAACGGTTTCTAGGTAATGTTTCTTCCATTTTCCAAATTCAGCGTCAGAAAACTCTTGATTAAACTCAGACTCCTTCTGAGTTTGGAAGTATTGAAGAGATTCAGCATGTATATGCTTCGAGAAAAATTTCCACTTGCTAGATATTTGTTCAACGAGCAACGAAATCTTATTTTGAGTTTCTCTACCTGAGAACCTAGGGTGTTCTTTTATATAATCCTTAAGTTTATCGTGTTTAATGACAAATTTTCCAGACTCCCATTTTTCTAATTCAACTGGGTGTTGGTAGAAATATATACTTTGAAGAGAGAGTTCGATTAAACTTCTCAAATGCATATTTGATGTTCTATAAAGACCTATGCTTGACAAATAATATGAAGAATTAACATCTTGATGTAGTTCATCCAACAAATGGTTTAAGTTATCTTCTGTAATTGAGTTAAGCCCTTCTTTCCAGTTTTTAAAGTACAGTGTTCTGAGGTAGCATTCATAGAACCCTACCTCTTTGTACTTGTCTAAAGTTTTATCTGAGAAACTTTTAAAGTGACAATCATATTTTGTGTAATCTTCTTGAGCATTAGACTCTATAATTTCTTTCACTAGTTATAAGTCCTTTAGTATCTCTACCCATTTGCTTAGCTCAATAGAGTTGCTTGCTTTTCTTGATGAATGCGATTTAGTTTTAAGGGCATATCCAGCATCTTCAATAGCCCATAGCAATGATCTCTTTAACTTACGCTTAACTTCAGGATCTTTTTCCACACGCTTAATTATTCGAGAAATCGTAGTATCTCTTGAAGCATTTTGTGACTTAAATTCAATGTCCATCTCTTCGTTGGCAAAGAATATAATGTCTTTAATATTTGGAAATATTGATCTATCAGACATTATCTCCCTAATAATTTCCAATTTATCTTCATAAGAGTAAGAAGAAATATCAGAACCTAGATCGTTGATGTCGATAAATACTTTGTATTGCTTAATAAAAGACTTAAGATATGAAGTGTCTAAACCCTTCTTTTCATAGTCTGATAAATCTTTTAATATTCGTTCAAGGTCATGGAGATGCTTAGCCATTAATTCCCCTCCAGAGTCAATAACAACTCTTTAACCAGGTTGCCGTATGAAACCACACCAGATTCATTAGGATACTGAATTCTAGCAGGTGAGCTAGATGAGCTAGCTTCGCTCACTTTTATGTTTTTAGGAATTATAGTGTTGAAACTATGAATATCTTCATTCTCACATACTTCCCTAATTTTTGGAATGAACTCAGAGTGAAGATTAGTATTTCGTTCAACTCTTGTGAACATACATCCTAAAAAGGTAACATCTATCTCCAATTCCTCTCTTAATTTCTTCACTCTGTTAATCAGTAAAGGTAGGCCCAAGAATGAATAAAAATCAGGTACTATTGGAGTTACTATATAGTTAGATGCAACAAGTGCATTTTGAGGTGCAAGAGTTAAGTTTGGCGGACAGTCTATGAGTACATAATCATATTCTTTATTTAATTTCTTTATTTGCCTAGATAGTATTTTCTCTCTTCCTGCTTGAGAGCTTAAATCTAAATCTAGAAAGGTTAAACTCAGATGTTAAGATATTAAGTCTAGACCTGAGATTCCTGCGACGTTTTCAATTACAGCATTGTTAATGTCGTACTCATCACTTCTGCTAGATAAATTGTTGTTTCTACCAAGAACATCTGCAATTGTATTCTTTGATATGTTTTCACTCCAGTCATCATAATCGACGAATGAAAATGTCGCATTGGTCTGAGGATCAATATCAATAAGTAAGACTCTCTTGTTGTGATCAGAGGCCAATATTGTTGCCATTTCCACAACCGATGTTGTCTTTCCAACACCGCCTTTCATATTGATAAATGATATTACTTTCACAAACACTCCTTAAATGTGATTTGCTTCGATGTATGTTTTCAATCTAACGCCAAAATCAGGTGCGCCGTAGGCGTCACCTGGATTTTTTTGTTATGTTCACGATGATTAGTACAAAGATTCCGAAAACAGTAGCTATGAATGTTAAAACTACTTTGAAGTAGTCAAACCAG
>NZ_JAGHQV010000132.1:0-3050 GCF_017744175.1 Thalassotalea sp. G20_0
TGCGGGTCGATGGCCATGCCTGCCGGGTTTACGCCTGATTGCCGTATCAAAATCATTACCTCATAATAAAATTGTTTACGGAGATATTAATCCATTGTCTTATAGGGCAAACACAAAGAAGCAAACAAGTCAGTGATGTTTGAGTATTTCTGACACGCAACTGTTTTTTCTAGATCTTTTTTTTCAACATCTTTTTTCTACATCGGTAAAAGCGTTAATAGGGGTTTGATAACGGTAGCCAGTTTTATGGCAGTGGTAAGAATAGTTTGAATTACATGGGACTTTTTTTGCTATGAAAATGCAATTCCCGGACAGCCGATTAGCGCTGTTGGTGCGACAAATGTGACAGAACCCGGGCCAGAAAAGGTCATGCCTGGTACTGTGGCCATCGTCTCTGTGATTGGAGACGGTAGAGCGGTGCTGAACAATCAAGATTTCTTAATGCTGCGAAATGATTTTGCCTTCACTGTTTTTTGCACGACAGACAACTTATATTCAAAACAGGTGCCCTACCGGCAAAGCCACCAGTTTTTCTAAAAAGGGGAGCACCTTATCACCGTTGTAAACAATTACCCCCCCGCTGAATACTAGTTGCAATAAGCATTTCCAGAGTTGCGAACATCTCTTTCCTGATCGTCATGCCTGCCTTGACCTCAATGCCTGTGGCATGGCCATTATGCCCTGACAGAATAAAGTCCACTTCCCGCTGACTCTTGTCACATAATTCAGCGCCTCAGAAGAAACAGAAGACAATAATTTAAGCAGCTGCGCCATTTCGTCCAGCTTTTGCAGCTGAAAAACTTCTTTGATATCCCGCCGGATAATCGCATCAGTATAAGATCTGAACCAGCGTGTCCTTCGATTTGAAGTAAGGCTGCATTGCTTTTGGATAACCACCACAAGCTATTGCCGAAATAACCTGGTCAAGCTCAATCAGCGACCCGAGCGGAGGAGTAAAATCCGCAGACAGTAGCTGATAATATCATGCTCTTCCTGCCTGCCAGCAGGCCTCTGCTTCAACTCGCTCTGATTGAATGGGCACTCTGCGTCGCCCTACCTCCCATATCCATGTGGTCGTCGAGATTCGGGGCAGTTTATGAAATATCCGGGTTAATGGGTATTAGCTGGTTCCCGTCCAAAAACACAACCAATTGAAAACTGGAGATTTTATCCTGAAAAATTAAGTGGAGCCCTACTGCTATTCGGCATCTAAACTTCCCAAGGCCAATAAACATCAGGGAAAGCCAAACAGAGAGGGCCCCAAATGCGTAAAAAACGCAACCCGCAGTGTAGTATGGAACTCCATTACGTACCTCATGAAACCTGCTCTCAGCTTTCCGGTATCTCGCAATGGCTTGATGCCCATCCACAGTTCAATGACTGGATTTATGAGGACTTAAGTTCTGGTTATAAACAGAACACTGGGCGGAACGGACTATCAGCAGAATCCGTTCTTCGTGCGGCACGACCGCTAAAGATCAGGGCATTGAGAAGGGACGCACTGTGGCTATTGACGGCACAGTCACCGAATCGGATATCAAACCTCCTTGCGACAGTGATCTTTTAGCCAGTTCCGTTAAAGAAATTTGTCGGCTGCTGGGGGACAAGCACTGACAGCGACATCGCTTTATGAATATACCCATCACAACCGAGCCGTAAAAGATGCGGCCAGAAAATGCATCTACGCTGGTAAAGAAGAGCGGCATCAGCATTATAAAAAACTGCTGCAGTTGACCCGAAAATCCCGGAAGGTGCTTGTCGAAGCCACTGTCAAGCTTGCAGACGCCCGTCAGCAGGGGCAGTGTCTCCTGGCTGATGATGCCGACAAGTGGCAGGCCGATGTGGATCACCGTTACCCCTGGTGGATGCAATAGTCTCCCAGACAGAGCGCAGGGTCTTTAAGGGTGAAAAGGTGCCAGCCCAGGAGAAAGTGGTTAGCCTGTATGAACCCCATACGGATATCATCGTAAAAGACAGGCGGCAAGTGCAGTACGGCCATAAACTGAACCTGGTTCAGGGAAAAAGTCGATTGATCCTGGACCTGGTTATTGAGGAAGGTAACCCAGCGGATTCGGACCGATTCATTCCGATGATGGAAAGACAAAAAGAAATTTATGGTCGTGTACCTCGCCAGACAAGCAGTGACGGCTGATATGCGTGTCGCGCTAATTTGGAAAAAGCCAAGGCCATGGGTATCAGCGATGTGGCTTTTAATAAGAAGCGCGGACTTGATAGTCGAAGAGATGACTAAAAGTCAGTATGTGCATAAAACGCTCTTTCGCTTCCGGGCAGGTATTGAAGCAGGAATTTCGTGGCTAAAAAGATGTTTTGGGCTATCAAGTTGCCACTGCAAGGGTTCTGAGCGTTTTGACTCTCATTGCTGGTTATCGGTGGTCTGTTATAACCTGGTGATTCTGGCCAGGCACCCGGCACCATCCTGTTAGCCAACTCCATTCTACATGGCAGTACCTTTCCAGCTTGGTGGGAGGATGTTTTCTGCCTGCTTTTTGCGTTTTTCTCCAATATCCGTTCCAGATTAGAGAAAAAAAGGGAGGAGTTTTCCTGGCTCTCTGGAATTTCAGGAAATATTAAAACTTACGTACAGTCCGGTTATGATTGCCTGATGCGTTTTTGGACGAGAACTATGTAGAAAGCATTGGAAAAGGCTGGGTTCATGGCATGGCTGTGAGCAGGGGACTTTTTATCTCTTTCCCAGTGTTCGCCATGGAGTTGCTGCCCTGTGTTGCTATACCGACCTGCCCGTCCGCCAACGGTTCACCATGGTTATCGTCAGAGTCAGCCCCATGTTCGGTCAGTACATGGTACACAGGGCTGCCTGGCCGGGTGGGTTTTCCAGTGTTCGCCACGGAGTTGCTGCCTGTTGCTATACCGGGCTGTCCGTCCGCCACCGGTTCACCATGGCTATCGTCAGAGTCAGTCCCATGTTCGGTCAGTACATGGTACACAGGGCTGCCTGGCCGGGTGGGTTTTCCAGTGTTCGCCACGGAGTTGCTGCCTGTTGCTATACCGTCCTGCCCGTCCGCCAACGG
>NZ_JAGHQV010000133.1:0-2933 GCF_017744175.1 Thalassotalea sp. G20_0
CTCCCAAACTGTTCAACCTTCTCCAGCTTCTCTTCGCGAGTGAGGTAATCCCCAATGTCATGAAAGAAAATCTTGCCATGCTCAGCCGCATTGGGATTCTTGACCAGCAGGGAAATGGCAATTGGGGCGCGGCTTCCGCTGCCGAATATCTTTCCACCTTCGCGTCTGGATAACTCGCCAGACGTGCGTTGATTACCACGCAGATGGAATATGTAGATATTGCTGAATTCGTCTGCCAGGCACTTACGCAGGCCATCCGCCGTATTCGCTTCCACAAAGCCTGCATTGGTAACAAAACCGATAATGCCGCTATCACCTAATCGGTCTGATGCCCAGCGAATCGCACGAATATAACTGTCATACAGTGCATTCTTATTAGTAGCGACGGAACCAGCTGCGTAGGTATCTCGGACTCGTGCATCCAGTGTTTGGTACTGAATATTTGCATTATTATCGTTGGCACTGTCCTGTCCTGCAGAATATGGAGGGTTGCCAAGAATCACTCGAATATCCAACTCTTTCTGACGTTTTCGGCGGTCAGAGTTGACCATCATCTGTTCACTGATCAGATCGTCTTTCTCGTACATCTGAAAGGTATCAGTGAGACAGATACCTTCAAAAGGTAAATACTCTCCACCGGCTAAGTCATGATAAGCCGCCTCAATATTGATCGCTGCAATATAGTACGCCAGCAAGACGATTTCGTTAGCGTGAATCTCATTCTGATATTTATTCTTGAGCTCTTCTGGCTTGATAAGGCCACTTTGCAACAATCTGGTAATAAAGGTGCCGGTTCCGGTAAACGGATCCAGGATGTGAACGCCGTGGCTCCCCAACGTCTGGCCAAACTCTTTCTTTAAAAGGTGGTTCACGCTGTGGATGATAAAATCCACGACCTCGACAGGTGTATAGACAATGCCCAACCGATCGGTCATTCGTCGAAAGGCATTGCGGAAGAACTTGTCGTACAGCTCGACAACAATCCGTTGTTTGCCTTGAGCGTTGTCAATACCATCCGCACGCATTTGAACACTGGCGTAGAAGCTTTCAAGAGTATCCCGTTCTTTTTCAAGGCGATGTTCTTGCAGAATTTCCAATACAGTCTGCATTGCCTGGGACACAGGGTTATGACTGGCAAAACTGTAGTCTTTGAACAAAGCGTCAAATACCGGCTTCGTGATCAGATGCTGAGCAAGCATTTCGATCACTTCGGCATCGCTGATCGCATCGTTCAGGTCATCCCGTAACTCTTCGGCAAAAGCTTCAAACGCCGCTTTTTCTTTGGTATTAGCTGAGTCTTCTACAATCGCCGTAATACGGCTGATATGAGTCTGGGCAATTTTCGCAATATCATTTGCCCATTGCTCCCAGTGCAGGCGATTACCACATTTCTTAACCAGTTTGGCATGCAGGGCACGCTCAATGGCACCAACCTCAAACTGCATTTCGGTTTGCTGCTGGCCTCCCTGGTTATTAGCACTGCCAATTGAGGTTCCACCTTTCGCTTTGGACGCTGCTTTTTTCTTTTTATCCGTATCGCGCTTCCTTTTTGCTTTGACATCGCCGGTAACGGCAACCACTTCCATCTTGGCTGGGCGCTTATCCATCAGGTCAAGCTTATTGATCATGGCATCAAAGCTATCATCGTGAGAGCGCAATGCCTGCAGAACGTCCCACACGACCTTGTACACTTTGTTGTCATTCAATGCGGCTTCTGGTTGCATACCGGCAGGAATAACCACAGGAAGCACGACATAGCCTTTTTTCTTGCCCGGGGCATTACGCATGACCCGGCCCACTGACTGAACGACATCAACCTGAGAGTTACGGGGCGTAAGAAATAGCACTGCATCCAATGCAGGAACATCCACGCCTTCCGATAAGCAACGAACATTACTCAGAATTTTGCAGCTATCCGCTGCGGGCTGGGCTTTCAGCCAGTTGATTTTGTTTTCTTTCTCGGTGGCGTTCATACCACCGTCGATATGTTCAGCCTCACACGTTAAGGTGCCGTGTTCGACCTCGTCCTCGTCTGCCTGGCGTTGATACTCTTCAACCACCGCACTGAACATTTGCGCGATCTGTTTAGAACTGACCTTATGAGCTTTGCCTTTATAGTTAGCTTCAATGACCTGACAGAATGCGACTGCCCGTTGCATGGGTGAAGCGTCATCATCCAGTTCATCTTGCAAGCCGATTTTTGCCAGAGCTTTCCAACAACCCACAATTTTCGCTGCATCATCCACCTTCAGGCTGTTATTTTCATCTTTCAACAGGTTTTGCAGGCGGGAGTTAACATGGTGTTCATCAATGGCTAATACGATCACTTTGTAATCACAAAGCAGTCCGCGTTGCACGGCTTCGGAAAAGTTAATAACGAATAACTCTTCTCCATAGAGTTTCTGATCATCCATTGAGCAGAGTGTGACACCACTCTCTTCTTTGGCTTTTGCAGAATTGCCATAGATACGGGGAGTGGCCGTCATGTAAAGACGTTTGGCGGCTTTCAGAAAGCTGTTGTCGTGCACTTTTACAAAGGCAGACTCCTCTTCACCTTCAAAAGTGGCTCCGGTCGTTCGGTGGGCTTCATCACAGATGATCAGATCGAAGTCATCGAGACCATGCAGCTTCTGAGCCTCACTCAGCACCTGGATAGAGTGATATGTGGAGAACACCACGCTCATATGGTCTGTATCGTGACGTTGTTTAATCTCTCTGGTAAGGCTCACTGCGTTTGTTGTGGCCGGAAAGCGCAGTTCATGGGCATAGGTGTTGACAACATCGTCGTCTTTGTTGCGTTTCTTGCCCACTTCACTATCGGAGCAGACTGCAAAACTGTGCAATGGGGTTTCGGTTTCCTGAGTCCACTCGGTGAGTGTCTGGGATAACAGGGATAATGATGGAACAAGGAATAATACCCGCTTGCCTTTACC
>NZ_JAGHQV010000134.1:0-2902 GCF_017744175.1 Thalassotalea sp. G20_0
TAAAATCGCACTGTTGCAAAAAGCAGGATTTGAGGTCATTGAAATTCCGGTTAACAGGCTTGGGAATCAGGATTTAATGAAACCATACATTGATCAAATAAAGACCGGGACAGGCATCGCGCCACAGAAGCATGGTTCTGTATCACTTAAAAAAGAGTGGGCAGATGCTGCATACGTTACTGCTGATAAAGGCAGGCAACCCACAGAGCACGGTTACTTAACCGTCGAAAAACAGTTAGAAGAACAAACCGGCAAACCAGCCAAGAGGAAGAGAAAAAACAGCCAGTAATCCCCTCCCTTCGACCCAGGAACCGTTTTCACATTCCAGGAAAGTTCTACCAGCGTTGAAGACCTGTTGCCCCTGAATTTCGCCCCGGATGATTTGAAGATAACGGATGGTTGGCATCAGGAGCAGATGCGTTTCTCTAACTGCTTACATTTGTAACATTCCAATAAAATGAACTTCTGCACAGAACAGCAGTCTGCTTTTTATATTCTCATGAATTAATGAAATATAATTATGGATAGAACCTCTGCTGGTATCAGTGGTCAATACGCAAGATCAGGTAATGATGACAACCAACCGGATGACCAAGCCGCTTCTTCAAGGCGTGGACGATATAGACATGCCACAGTCAGACAGTGGGATAATTCCCCCCGCACGGGGCGTAATGAATTTTACCAATCTTCTGCCGCAAGCCCTTCTCAATATCTACTGCACCGTTCAGTAAACCCTGCTCAAGATTTTAATGCTCTCACCCAACAGGAAATAATGGATGGTCTGGTGAGCAAATCGTATCGTTTCGGTCATCGCTATGATGGAAGAGATCACGGCCTATACGCCAGTTCAATTAAAAAATACACGTCAGCGTCTAAAAGACCTTTAAATAGAGCGGAACAAAGCCAGTTGATGCGTTTGCTGCAAAATTTCACAGCAACGCGGAGCTGGAATTGGCGAAGCCTGACGACAACACTGCACTCATTTACTTCAGCGGGTGTTTTTACCCCTCATAGACCCTTGGATGAGCGTGTCAAGCTTACTCAAACTGCCTTATTGTCAACACTGCTTGATGCAATAATATTCAAGTGCAACCAAAAAACTGAAGCCAGCTATATTGGTGCCCAGGGTGTCGCCAACCTGCTATGGGCTATGGCGAAACTGGTAGACAGCGGGCAGGAGCGAACACCAGGGTTCAACGCGGCTGTGGCCGCACTGTTGCCCCACGTGAACGCACAGAAAGACCAATTTATTCCTCAGCATATTGCCAACCTGCTGTGGGCCATGGCGAAACTGGTGGACAACGGGCAGGAGCGAACACCAGGATTCAATGAGGCCGTGGCCAGGCTATTGCCCGACGTGAACGCACAGAAAGCTCACTTTAAACCACAGGAAATCGCCAACCTGCTGTGGGCCATGGCGAAACTGGTGGACAACGGGCAGGAGCGAACACCAGGGCTCAATGAGGCCTTGGCCAGGCTATTGGCCGACGTGAACGCACAGAAAGCTCACTTTAAACCACAGGAAATCGCCAACCTGCTGTGGGCCATGGCGAAACTGGTGGACAACGGGCAGGAGCAGACAGCAGAGTTCAACGAGGCCGTGGCCACGCTGTTGTCCCGGGTAAACGCACATAAAGACCGATTTAATGCACAGGGTATTACCAACCTGCTGTGGGCCATGGCGAAATTGGTGGACAACGGCCAACAGCGGACACCAGGGCTCAACGAGGCCGTGGCTGCGCTGTTGCCCCTCGTGAACGCAAAGAAAGCTAACTTTAAGCCACGGGAAATCGCCAACCTGCTGTGGGCCATGGCGAAACTGGTGGACAACGGGCAGGAGTGGACACCAGAGCTCAAAGAGACCGTAGCCGCGCTGTTGCCCCTCGTGATCGCACAGAAAGACCAATTTAATGCCCAGGATATCGCCAACCTGCTGTGGGCCGTGGCAAAACTGGTGGACAACGGGCAGGACCGGACACCAGAGTTCAATGAGGCCGTGGCCGCGCTGGTGCCCCTCGTGAACACACAGAAACACCAATTTATTCCTCAGCATATCGCCAACCTGCTGTGGGCCATGGCAAAACTGGTGGACAACGGGCAGGAGCAAACACCAGAACTCAACGAGGCCGTGGCCGCACTGTTGCCCCATGTGAGCACACGGAAAGCTAACTTTACACCACAGGGTATCGCCAACCTGCTGTGGGCCATGGCGAAACTGGTGGACAACGGGCAGAAGCGGACACCGGGGCTCAATGAGGCCGTGGCCAGCCTATTACCCGACGTGAACGCACAGAAAGATAACTTTAAATCACAGGAAATCGCCAACCTGCTATGGGCCACGGCGAAACTGGTGGACAACGGGCAGGAGCGGACACCGCAGCTCAAAGAGGCCGTGGCCGTGCTGTTACAAGTGAACCCAGAGAAAGCTGACTTTAAACCACAGGAAATCGCCAACCTGCTGTGGGCCATGGCGATACTGCTGAACAACGGGCAGAATAGAACACCAAAGCTTAAAGAGGCCGTGGCCGCGTTGTTGCCCCACGTGAACGCACAGAAAGATAACTTTACACCACAGGCTAACGCCAACCTGCTGTGGACCATGGTGAAACTGGTGGATAGCGGGCAGGAGCTGACACCAGAGCTTAACGAGGCCGTGGCCGCGCTGTTGCGCCACGTGAACGCACAGAAAGCTAACTTTAACCCACGGGAAATCGCCAACCTGCTGCGGGCCACGGCGAAACTGGGTGAGTTCGTTGAGCTGAACGTGGTTACCTATATGTTTGAATCGCTTGTTTACCGAATCAGTGAAAACCCTCAGCTCTCACAGCAAGACATATTGATGTCTCTCTGGGGAGTGATGGTTTGCTGTGCCAGATTGTCTCTGGACTCCAGTAACAATAAC
>NZ_JAGHQV010000135.1:0-2899 GCF_017744175.1 Thalassotalea sp. G20_0
TAATACGGATAAACTGGCTGATTTTTTCATCCGGTGTAATCAGCTTATAGACCTCGCCAATTTCAGGAACCGCCCATTCCTCCCGCTGATAGCCCACAATGGAACGCTGACCTTCCAGCTGATCGCCCACCAGTTCCCACGATGCCTTGATACCAGGAACCACATAACTTTCTATTCTGTCTCTGGCATCGAGGCGCTCATCAGTCTGACTGTCGGTATTGAACAGCAATACCGAGACATTCTTATCCTTGGGAGGCTCGGTCAGGATCAAATGACTGCCGAGATAGATGTCATTGTTATCGGTGCTGATCCCGATAAACGCCTTCCGCAAAGCCACATCACCAATGGTCCGGTCAATCCGGGAAATGTCCTGAAAGAGATTATTAACGTTGCCATCAATGACCTCGTTTCCGGTCACCCGACCGCCACCAGCTTCCTCATCCGTGAGGCGCTGACTTTCGAAGAGTTTTACGTCGCTATTAGTAATAGCCATAACAATTCCTTATGCTTGGTTGACATAAATAAAGAATGAGTTGTGAAAGAGAGGAACTTTTATAAGAAGGTGTGGTCTTAAGCTGTAATTCGACAGTTCAATAATTCAATGGATCAAATCGATCAACTTCTTTCATTCGATGCTTCTTTTTCTTATCTTTGTTGCAGCGCATCAGGTTTAGTAGATCAAGAACAGCAATTTGGTACCACCGAACAGCAGCCTATTTATCAAGGCATACCAGTTCAGGTGCTGAACCCTATTTTTATTTACAATAGCGAACCAGATACATATCAAAATGAAGCTAATCATTCTATTTCATTGAATGAATATAATATTACATCCCTAACAAACTTCGATTCAGAAAACGCTTCTGGAACAGGTATTCCAGAGATACCACAATCCATTCTTGATGAATATGTTCCTTACCAGCCTGATTATGAATCAGTCAAGAATGCATTATTACTAACACCAAGTACTCCCTTTCAGGAGCAAATATCGTGGGACGAGCTTGAAATTAGAGAGCAAACAACAGCGAATCATACAAGCTCAGGTTTACAGTTAACTAATATTCCTGCCGGAATTCATAGTTCACAAGATTTACGGCCAGTTGCTGTCGTTAATCCGTTATGCATGCACCAAGCTACAAGTGATAATCAAACAACCCGGGCAAAAGTTAATGTTGATGGCAGTTCTTCACTTGCCGAACGCAAAAGGGTGCGCGAAAGGGTGCGCCAAAGGGAGCTTCGCAAAGATCCCGCTTACGCCGAGCGCGAAAGGGAGCGCCAAAGGGAGCGCTACCAGACAGATCCCGCTTACGCTGAGCGCAAAAGGGAGCGCCAAAGGGAGCTTCGCCAAGATCCCGCTTACGCCAAGCGCCAAAGGGAGCGCAAAAGGGAGCTTCGCAAAGATCCCGCTTACGCCGAGCGCCAAAGGGAGCGCAAAAGGAAGCTCTGCCAGGCAGATCCCACTTACGCCGAACGCGGAAGGGAGCGCCAAAGGGAGCGCCAAAGGGAGCTTCGCAAAGATCCCGCTTACGCCGAGCGCGAAAGGGAGCGCCAAAGGGAGCGCAAAAGGAAGCGCTACCAGACAGATCCCACTTACGCCGAACGCGAAAGGGAGCGCCAAAGGGAGCGCCAAAGGGAGCTTCGCAAAGATCCCGCTTACGCCGAGCGCCAAAGGGAGCGCCAAAGAGAGCGCTACCAGACAGATCCCGCTTACGCTGAGCGCAAAAGGGAGCGCCAAAGGGAGCGCAAAAGGAAGCGCTACCAGACAGATTCCACTTACGCCGAACGCGAAAGGGAGCGCCAAAGGGAGCGCCAAAGGGAGCTTCGCAAAGATCCCGCTTTCGCCGAGCGCGAAAGGGAGTGCAAAAAAAAGCAGTATCGTCAGTCAGTCAATTCAACTAAAAACTCAGGTGATTTACCACTGACTTCTAATTTAACTGAAACGCCCCAGGGTTCCAGTAAAAATTTAGAAGGTACTGTCCCCCCGCTTTTCAGTCGTCAACCTGAAGGAATATTTACAGTCCCGAACGATCCCTCTCAGCCTTAGTGAACGGTCAGCAATCGAAGGGTAAGAAGGTATTGGTTGCTATCGTCCGGGTAGGCAAACGGCATAAGCTGTTGTGCCTCAATGGGAGCCCCGTTAGAGCGGTCAAAAATAACGGAGAACTGCCGGTTATCCGGGAGCTTTAATGTCATTGTTTTACTGACCGCCTTGGAAAGAGCGAACAGGTTTTTTACTGTCAGCCGAGAAACCCAACCGGCCTGACCATTGCCTGAGAGAACGATTGGTCTTCCATGGGTCAATTGTCCCTCCTGCACCAACAAAGCCCCGGTCAGGCTCCGCTCGGTGGTTTGCTCCACCAGGTTCCATTCAAATTCATTGATCCAGAGCAGATCGTCGGGAAGTGTTATGGTATCCAGTTGCATCAGACCGTCCTCATACCAGCATTTTTCAGAGCATCCAGCAGTTTGGTTTCATCCCCCGGTGCAACGACGACATTTACATCACCTCCCGGATATTCCAGCCGGATAATACGCTGCGGGGTTTGTGAAGCGGTGCTTTGAGCAGGAAGGTTTGTACTCCCTTGACTCTCTCTGAGGGCTTGCGTTCTCTCATTATTAGCTTGCCGCCTCCGCTCATTGTAAATCTGCTCGCTGATCCGCAGGGCTGAGGTAATATTCCTGATCGCCTCCTGATCCCCATTTGCGATGGCCTCGGCCTGTTGCGCCCGCAAATCATTACGCTGATTTTGATAACGGCGCTGCTCAATATCGGATTGTCTGCCCTGCAATTCATCCAGTTCATCTTGCAGGCTGTTCAGGGTATTGCGGGAACTGTCGCCTAAGCGGGCCATGTTTTGTTTGGCTGAAACAATGGCGTTATTGAGCCGGTCTAAATCCG
>NZ_JAGHQV010000136.1:0-2896 GCF_017744175.1 Thalassotalea sp. G20_0
CAGGTGTGCTGCGTCAACCTGCTGGAGACACTGGAGAGGCAGTTCCGGGACAGCTTCCTGAACATGACCAGTACCGCGGGGCAGTACCTCCGCTATGATAACGATCAGGATGACCACCAACCCGGCGGTACCCCGGGCCAGCGCTCCACCGAAGTGTCGATCACCAGGAATCTGGCCAACCAGTTCCAGAACCTGTATGCGCTCTACAGCGCAGCCCGTTATGACATGGTCAGGGCCACCGGATTCGGAGGCGAGGCGGCAGCGGATGATCGCTTCCAGGGTTACAATGCCGGGGCCATTGGCAAGGTCGTTACCGGGTTGCTGGCAAGATCGGCCAGAATGTCGGACCCCATCCGGGAGGTGCTGCGGACACTTGGGAATGCTCTGGCCCATGACCATGAGGATCTCCGCGCCAACGACAGGCGTCCCCCGCAGCCGGATACCGCACTGCAGCAGACGCTGGAAAATGTCCGGATAGCGGATGGTGAGTTTGACTTGTCGCCACCCATGCTGGACGAGCGGGATGTGAAAGTAATCAATCAAATCATCCTGGCCGAGCGCAACGCCTACTTTCAGAACACACGACCACTGAGGGATGAGCGTTTCGTGAAGTTCAGCGACGTGTTCGACAATACGACGGATTTGCAAAATCAATTGTACGGCGAGCAGCTTCCCTGCCCGACCAGCGAGCAGGGGCTGGCCGACACCTCGGCGCTGAGTGAACTGCTGGCCCGGACTGCCGACCAGACACCCGGCATCACGGCCGCCGGGAAACAACTGCTGAAACTGTATGCCGACCGTGCCACCCAGTCCTACCGTGCCTATGGCCAGCGCATCGGCACTATCCAGAGAGCCAACACCCGGGCAGTGCAGGACATCCAGGAGAGTGATAGCACCCTCATCCACGAGGGCCGGGAATACCCGCAATGGTCGCTGGCACGGCTGGTGTGCTGTGCACAGGGCCTGCAGGCTATGGACCGGGCACTCAGGAACACGTTTCTGTCGGACCTCAGCCTGGCCGATCAGTGCATTCGCCATGATGCTTCCCAAAACCTGACCATGGGGCCGGATGCGAGCGGTGAGAACCCCACCCGGGAGGCCATGATTGATAATCTGGTCAACCAGTTCCTGAACATGTATGCACAGTACGGCGAAGCCCGTTTCAATATGATCAAAGCCACCGGGTTCGCCCTGGAGGAGGAAGAGTTACCGGTTTTACGGGGATTGAGCGCCCGGGGCATGGCAACCACGGTCAAAGATCTGTTGGGTACCACGTCCGGGTTGTCCGCACCGTTGCGGGACGTTCTGCAGGGAGTTGCGGACTATCTGGATAACCGGGTCACCGATGACGGCGATAATGATCTGCGCCCACCACAGGCCGATCGTCACCTGTTGCAGATCATCGACCATACCACCGCCGTCGATGATGAGTACACCTTGCCGCCAGCCACGCAGGTCCGAGGCGATATGAACGCTGTCAACCGGCTTATCCAGGGTGAGAAAGTTGGCTATCTGGCCAGGATGGGGGAACTGGAAGACCGGGAGCGTTTCCCCGCTGATTTTGCCGATATATTCCAAGAGCCCGATGCCTTTGTGGAGCTTTTCCTGGAAGGGGAGATCCCGTCGTCGTGCCAGGGTAACTCACGCAAACGTCGCCAGCTGGACAGCCATCTCTCTGGCAAGCCTGCCAGCAGGCCGACGCTTCCCCGGGATGAGGAAGTTATTGCCAATGACCACCGTGCTGCGGCCACTGCCGGAGCCACCCGCCACGGGGGGATATTGTCGGCGCTACGTGGTGGCCTGTCCTGGCTGACCGGCGGCACCAGAGCCACGGCAAACCAACCGCAGGGAGCATCGCAGATCACTGCCGGGCAAAGCCATCAACGACAGGAGTCCACCCATGGTGCCGACAACCAGCCGGCCAGCAGAGTCAGGCCGGTGGCGCACAGCGTCCACAACAGCCTGGCTCTGGCCGGGCTGCTGGTGTCCCGGGCCACGGATCGTCCCATCCGACCAGACACACTGGTTCATGGTGAGAGGCACCGGACTGATACGGCGGCACAGCCCTTTGACTGCCTACCGGGCATGCGGCTGCTCACCGGCAGCATGCGGGTTGCCCGGCAACTGCACAACGAAGTGTCGGCTTTCCTGCAGCAGCTCAGGCTGCAGCGAATACAGCCGGATGCTGCCTGGCAAACCGATGACCTGCTGAATATGGCCATCGCCATGGTCACCAATGAGGCGCAACCGACCCGCTGCACCGAGGAGTTTCTGCTGGAAGTGTTGCTCTCGCCCAGACTGGGGGTTGAACATGAGCGCGCCGCCAATATTTTCGACAGCGGCGGACGGGTCCGGGGCACCGATGGCGGTGCCATCTTCTTTGGCGGGGAGCAAACCCAGCCGTGCCAGTCAGGCCCGGCCAGAGATCTTGGCCAGTGCATGCTGAACGCCATGGCAGACCATCAACTGGAACAAATGACCGCAGAATCCCGGTCGGCTGACTCCGGCCCGTTACTCAGTAGTGCACTGCGCAATGCCATTGTTGACCGGGCCAGCCAGTTTCAGGAACTGCAACGAGGGGCTGTGTCTGCCCAGCATTCGAGGGGGTTGTTCAGCCAGCTGCCAGACTGGCTGGGTGCCAGCAGTGGCAACTACAGCAGCCGCCGCGACCGGCTGTACCAGCGACTGGACCAACGGCTGACCCCGGTCACCAGCCCGGGGGCCGTTCTGGCGGGTAATGCCTGCCTCAGCCAGCTGGAAGCGGGTGATTATGGTTCGGCCCGGGCATCCTTCTTCGGGCTGTCGGACCGGCAGCAGCAACAGGCCATCCAGTCACTGACAAGGATGCCCGACTGTTTTGGACTGGAACCTCAGTGGGACGATCCGGCTCCCAGGG
>NZ_JAGHQV010000137.1:0-2896 GCF_017744175.1 Thalassotalea sp. G20_0
CAGGTGTGCTGCGTCAACCTGCTGGAGACACTGGAGAGGCAGTTCCGGGACAGCTTCCTGAACATGACCAGTACCGCGGGGCAGTACCTCCGCTATGATAACGATCAGGATGACCACCAACCCGGCGCTACCCCGGGCCAGCGCTCCACCGAAGTGTCGATCACCAGGAATCTGGCCAACCAGTTCCAGAACCTGTATGCGCTCTACAGCGCTGCCCGTTATGACATGGTCAGGGCCACCGGATTCGGAGGCGAGGCGGCAGCGGATGATCGCTTCCAGGGTTACAATGCCGAGGCCATTGGCAAGGTCGTTACCGGGTTGCTGGCGAGATCGGCCAGGATGTCGGCCCCCATCCGGGAGGTGCTGCGGACACTTGAGAATGCTCTGGCCCATGACCATGAGGATCTCCGCGCCAACGACAGGCGTCCCCCGCAGCCGGATACCGCACTGCAGCAGACGCTGGAAAATGTCCGGGTAGCGGATGGTGAGTTTGACTTATCGCCACCCATGCTGGACGCCCGGGATGTGACGGTGATCAATGAAATTATCCTGGCCGAGCGTGAAGCCTACTTTCAGAACACGCGCCCCCTGAGGGATGAGCGTTTCGTGATGTTCAGCGATGTGTTCGCCGATACGACTGACTTGCAAAATCAATTGTATGGCGAGCAGCTTCCCTGCCCGACCAGCGAGCAGGGGCTGGCCGACACCTCGGCGCTGAGCGAACTGCTGGCCCGGACTGCCGACCAGGCACCCGGCATCACGGCCGCCGGGAAACAACTGCTGAAACTGTATGCCGACCGTGCCACCCAGTCCTACCGTGCCTATGGCCAGCGCATCGGCACTATCCAGAGTGCCAACACCCGGGCAGTGCAGGACATCCGGGAGAGTGATAGCACCCTCATCCACGAGGGCCGGGAATACCCGCAATGGTCGCTGGCACGGCTGGTGTGCTGTGCACAGGGCCTGCAGGCTATGGACCGGACACTCAGGAACACGTTCCTGTCGGACCTCAGCCTGGCCGATCAGTGCATTCGCCATGATGCTTCCCAGAACCTGACCATGGGGCCGGATGCGAGCGGTGAGAACCCCACCCGGGAGGCCATGATTGATGATCTGGTCAACCAGTTCCTGAACATGTATGCACAGTACGGCGAAGCCCGTTTCAATATGATCAAAGCCACCGGGTTCGCCCTGGAGGAGGAAGAGTTACCGGTTTTACGGGGATTGGGCGCCCGAGGCATGGCAACCACGGTCAAAGATCTGTTGGGTACCACGTCCGGGTTGTCCGCACCGTTGCGGGACGTTCTGCAGGGGGTGGCCGACTATCTGGATAACCGGGTCACCGATGACGACGATAATGATCTGCGCCCACCACAGGCCGATCGTCACCTGTTGCAGATCATCGACAATACCACCGCCGTCGATGATGAGTACACCTTGCCGCCAGCCACGCAGGTCCGTGGCGATATGAACGCTGTCAACCGGCTCATTCAGGGTGAGAAAGTTGGCTATCTGGCCAGGATGGGGGAACTGGAGGACCGGGAGCGTTTCCCCGCTGATTTTGCCGATATATTCCAAGAGCCCGATGCCTTTACGGAGCTTTTCCTGGAGGGGGAGATACCGTCGTCGTGCCGGGGTGACTCACGCAAGCGTCGCCAGCTGGACAGCCATCTCCCGGGCAAGCCTGTCGGCAAGTCGGCACCTCCCCGGGACGAGCCGGCTATTGTCAATGACCACCATGCCGCGGCCACTGCCGGCGCCACCCGCCATGGGGGGCTGCTGTCGGTGCTGCGTCATGGCCTGTCCTGGCTGACCGGCGGTACCCGGGTCACCGCTGACCAACCGCAGGGAGCAGCGCAGATCACTGCCGGGCAAAGCCATCAACGACAGGAGTCTACTAATGGTGCCGACAACCAGCCGGCCAGCAGAGTCAGGCAGGTAACGCACAGCGTCAACAACAGCCTGGCTCTGGCCGGGCTGCTGGTGTCCCGGGCCACGGATCGTCCCATCCGACCAGACACACTGGTTCATGGTGAGAGGCACCGGACTGATACGGCGGCACAGCCCTTTGACTGCCTACCGGGCATGCGGCTGCTCACCGGCAGCATGCGGGTTGCCCGGCAACTGCACAACGAAGTGTCGGCTTTCCTGCAGCAGCTCAGGCTGCAGCGAATACAGCCGGATGCTGCCTGGCAAACCGATGACCTGCTGAATATGGCCATCGCCATGGTCACCAATGACCCGCAACCGACCCGCTGCACCGAGGAGTTTCTGCTGGAAGTGTTGCTCTCGCCCAGACTGGGGGTTGAACATGAGCGCGCCGCCAATATTTTCGACAGCGGCGGACGGGTCCGGGGCACCGGTGGCGGTGCCATCTTCTTTGGCGGGGAGCAAACCCAGCCGTGCCAGTCAGGCCCAGCCAGAGACCTTGGCCAGTGCATGCTGAACGCCATGGCAGACCGTCAACTGGAACAAATGACCGCAGAATCCCGGTCGGCTGACGCCGGCCCGTTACTCAGTAGTGCACTGCGCAATGCCATTGTTGACCGGGCCAGCCAGTTTCAGGAACTGCAAAGAGCGGTTGTGCACACCCGGCATGCGAGGGGGTTGTTCAGCCAGCTGCCAGACTGGCTGGGTGCCAGCAGTGGCAACTACAGCAGCCGCCGCGACCGGCTGTTCCAGCGACTGGACCAACGGCTGACCCCGGTCACCAGCCCGGGGGCCGTTCTGGCGGGTAATGCCTGCCTCAGCCAGCTGGAAGCGGGTGACTATGGTTCGGCCCGGGCATCCTTCTTCGGGCTGTCGGACCGGCAGCAGCAACAGGCCATCCAGTCACTGACAAGGATGCCCGACTGTTTTGGACTGGAACCTCAGTGGGACGATCCGGCTCCCAGGG
>NZ_JAGHQV010000138.1:0-2883 GCF_017744175.1 Thalassotalea sp. G20_0
TGTTTTCTGCTTACTCTTCCTCGTCAGAAATACATGCCGGGTTGATGTGATAGGTCACGACTGGTCGGCCTTGCCCTTTCTTCACTTCCTCCCTGTAGAGATAGCCGTGAAGCTCCAGCCAGTTCAAAGCCTTGTCCCTGTCTGCCGGTTCTGTCAGTCCTGTCCAGCCTTTGTCACTAAGGTCTTTTGTCTTGAAGGATGCCGGTAGCTTATTGAGCCTGTCTTTCAGAATGCGAGCTCCTGCCAGTGGATCATCAGCCAGTGAATAAACCCTGTTGGCATGTGTCTCCAATACCTCACACCAATGAATAGCCATTTCAGCCGATTGCTTGCCTATGCTGCCTGTGTCGCCGTGTTTGATGACATGGAAGATCAGGGCAAGTGCAGGCATCAGAGAAGGGTATTTTCCTAAGTGGCTTTCCATGTGCAGGCTGATACCTTTCCCGCTTACCCGGGTCATTAGATCGCAGTACCAGCGGTTAAACACGGCTTGTCCTTGTTCATCGAATCGCAGTGTTGGCCGGTCTTCTTCCTCTGGGCTGTACTCAATCTCATCCAATCGACGAAATACCTGATAAGCTTTTTCCTGAAGGGCTTTGTTGGGCTGTCTGTCGGTATGCCTGAACTCTCCACCATCGGGATAAACCAGAAGTTGAAAGCGTTCTACCAATCCGTCGTCGCCCGATCCTTCACGCTGACTCATTAGCAAGGGGAGTAGTCGCCCTGGCTGAATGCCTCCGAGTAGTGAGACGGTATTGGAAGGGATATAAACATCCTCTCTTGTTACCCGGTCATAGCTGAATGTACCGTCACCGTTGAAGGCTTCCAGCCAGAAAGCTCTATCCTGCTGTCTGTCATCACGGTTAAGGCCTGCTATCCATCCATAGAGCTCGTCACGAAACATCAGCAAGCCCCACGGGTTTTCTGATAACAGAATGCCCAGCTTCTCTACTGTGGCATCGTTGACGATGTAGCGTCTGCTGACCGGCTTCTCTGGGTCTGAACTGTCGTCCATCAACAGGGCTTCGGCTTCGTCAAACTTCTTGTTCTTGACCAGTTTGGCGGCTTCCTTCTCTGCCTCCTTGGTTGCCATGTTGTTTATTTTCTCTTGTGCCTGGTATCGCTTCAGGTCTTCTTTTTGCTGCTCTCTTGCGGCTGCTTCCAATCGGGTTAATGGTTTGGTTGCGGACTTGATAACCGGGCTTTTCTTCTGGCTTGGCCTGCCCACACAGCAACCCCACAGGTTCGGGATAACCGTCCAGTCATCAAACTGTTTTGGCCGTACACTCACCTTGCGACCAATCAGGCTACCCAAGACAGAGATAACTGCTACTGCTGCATACTCATAGGGTGCATTGTCCATACGCTCCACGATGTCCACCAGCCAATCAGCCAGTTCATCAGGCAACATATCCGGTGTAATGGGTTCGACGGGTAGCAGATTATTATTAAGGGGTTTCAGCTCTGGCCAACTGATAGCGGGTTGGCCTGCTGCTGCATTGGCTTGCTGAATGGCGGCGGCTGTATCGCCTGGTTTAAGGACAGCAACATTCGGAGAATCACATAGAGCCATAAGATAGCCCTCCGTTGGCAAGGTAGTAGTCTGAGAAGTCCATTCCTTGTTTGCTGGCCGGTGCTGCGGCAGGGGGGAACATTACCAGTGCTCCTACCTGTTCCGCTGCTTTGATAGCGTCGGTCAGTCCGGGGTTGTTGATGAGATGAGTGTCGTTGTCTGCTGCCAGCACTAACCGGCTTTCAGGGTTCTGTTCTCTGGCAATGTGGGCGACAGTTTCAAGATTCCCCTTCCCCATGGCTGCATAAACTCTCACAGCCTGATTATCCATCAGGTATATGCTCGCTCCCGTTGCCCATCCTTCACACACATAGACTGTCCAGGCATCCCGGCCGAAACGGTGATACACCCCTTGGCGTTGCCCGTGTTTGAGCCCGAATTTTTTACCCTGGGGATTGATGTACTCAATGTTTACCAGTGTATGACCGTGGCTGTATAAGCCCACCAGCAATAGACTGCCTTGCTGCTGTAACCCAAGGGGCGGGAGCTGTTTTCGCACAAGGTACGGATGCAGGGGGCTTGCTGGTTTGGCGGTGGCCAGAAGGTAGGCGGCTCGCTGTTGTGCCTGTGCCTGCTGCTGTTGCTTCTCTCTGGCTGCTGCCTGCTGCTGTTCCTGTCGCCTTTCCCGGTTGACGTCCTGAATCCTTGCCAGTTGTACTGTCGCTTGTGCCTGATTGCTGTATGACTGGCGTTCAATACCCAGATAACGGGCGGTATGCTCCACCGCTTCCGTAAATGAGCACTCCAGAACTTTCATCATCAGGTTCAAACCGTCACCAGATCCACACTGACGACAGATGTAATTACCGTCCTCGATACTCATAAACGAATACCGATCCCTCCCACCACAGGCAGGACAAGGCATGTTGTTCTTGCGTGGGTTCACCTCGTCATCGGTAAGCCCACACACGGCCTGTAACACGCTGTCCCACTGTCCGGCAGAGGTTAGTTTTACCTGCTCTGTAAATAGTCGGGCTCTCACTGGTCAGCCTCCAACTTGCCATACAGTAGCTTCAGGGTTTCAAGGCCAACTTTCCTGGATGCCTGAACACGGTTTGCCTTGTGTTTGTTGTAGGCCTGCTGCCTTGCCTGGTGCTTCTCCCACTGTTCATAGGTGGGTTCGTTCCCGTTCTTCCAGTGGTAATCAACCCAGAAGGTGAAGGCCTCCATTGGCCAGTTGTTCGGATAACGCTTTTCCATCTGCTTTCTGTAGTGCAGGGGGGCTTTCATTGCTCGCCCTCCTGCTCCGTCAGGCCGGTCTTAACCTCAAAGCAATCCAAGACAGCCTCGGCTTTTGCTCTGGCTGCGCT
>NZ_JAGHQV010000139.1:0-2854 GCF_017744175.1 Thalassotalea sp. G20_0
ATTGTTTGTAATCATTACCTGAAGTTGTGTATTTCCAACTTATACCAGCACCGCTTCTGTCCATAATTATATTTCATTAATTCATGGAAAATATAAAAAATAGACTATTCTACGGCATCAGCAGGCAGCAGTTTTTACTGGCCTTTTTCTCTTCCTTTTTCTTTTTTTGGGCTTTTTTATTTGCTCTTCTAAATATTCTTCGGCCGTAAAATAACAGTCATCTGAACATTGCCCTCCATCATCGGCAGTAAAATATGCCTCATCTGCCGCCCACTCGCCGCTGTTAAGTGACACAGAGCCATGAGCCTCTGGCAGGACGGCTAACTTTGCCTTTATTTGCTCAATAACTGTTTTGATTGAATCCCGGTTATCAATCTCGTTCACCGGGATTTCAATGACCTCAAATCCCAATTTCTGCAGCAGGGCGATTTTCAGCAAGGTCGAACCATTCCTGGTTTTGAAATCACCACTCACGTAATGAAAAGGTCCCTGAACGTCGATCACCATGTTGTAATCTGGCAGCAGCAGGTCAACCGGAGGTAATGTGTTCAGACTCTTTTCTTCTTCAATCTTCAACAACGGAAGGCTTGATTGGAGTTGATCGCGGAAAGTGGATTGCAATTCTGAATTAACTGTCTGGTAATGGGGGACCACCGGACACGCTCTGCCAAGCCAGCTTGCGGCCATGGCAATGACGGATTGAACCTGCATATTGCCCGGAGACGTATTGCCCATACGGGAAAATAGTTCACCTATGTGCTTTTCAAGCGAGTGTTTATCATTACTGCCTGAATCCAGATAAAATCTGGCACAGAATGCCATGACTCCCCAGAGAGACATCGATATATCTTGCTGAGAGAGTTGAGGATCTTTACTGATTCTGTTGACAAGAAAATCGAACGTAGATTGAACCAGGTTCAGCTCGATGGCCTCACCCAGTTTCGCCAGGGCCCACAGCAGGTTGATGGTACCTTGAGTGTTGAAGTCGTCTCTCTCTTCTTTTGATTCAGCTTTGGTTTTCACATGATGCAACAGCGCGGGCACGGACTCTTTAAGCTTCGCTGTTTTCTCCAGCGCCAACCCGCTGTCCGCCAGTGTTGCCAAGGCCCACAGCAGATTGACGACTCCCTGTGGTTTGAAGTGGTCTATCTCTTCTTTTGATTCGGCTTTGGTTTTCACATGGCACAACAGCACGGCCACGGCCTCTTTGAGCTCCGGTGTCTTCTCCAGCCCTTTGTCTACGAGTGTCGCAAGGGCCCACAGCAGGTTGGTGATATGCTGAGGAATAAAGTGGTCTTTCTCTTCTTTTGATTCGGCTTTGGTTTTCACATGGGGTAATAGCACGGCTGCGGCCTCTTTGAGCTTCAGTTTCTTCTCCAGCTCCAGCCCGTTGTCCACCAGTTTCGCCACGGCCCACAGCAGGTTGGCGACTTCCTGTGGCTTGAAGTGGTCTTTCTCTTCTTTTGATTCGGCTTTGGTTTTCACATGGGACAACAGCGCAGTCACGGCCTCTTTGCACTTCTGTGTCTTCTCCAGCCAGTTGTCCACCAGTTTCGCCACGGCCCACAGCAGGTTGGTAGCTTCCTGTAGCTTGAATTGGTCTTTCTTTTCATTTGATTCGGCTTTGGTTTTCACATGGGGCAATAGCGCAGTCACGGCCTCTTTACTATCCGCTGTCTTCTCCAGCTCCAGCCCGTTGTCCACCAGTTTCGCCACGGCCCACAGCAGGTTGGCAACTTCCTGGGGCTTGAAGTGGTCTTTCTCTTCTTTTGATTTGGCTTTGGTTGTCACTTGGTATAACAACGCGGCCACGACCTCTTTGAGCTTCGGTGTTTTCTCCGGTTTCAGCCCATTTTCCACCAGTTTCGCCACGGCCCACAGCAGGTTGGCGACTTCCTGGGGCTTGAAGTGGTCTTTCTCTTCTTTTGATTTGGCTTTGGTTGTCACTTGGTATAACAACGCGGCCACGACCTCTTTGAGCTTCGGTGTTTTCTCCAGTTTCAGCCCGTTGTCCACCAGTTTCACCACGGCCCAAAGCAGGTTGGCGACTTCCTGTGGCTTGAAGTGGTCTTGCTCTTCTTTTGATTTGGCTTTGGTTTTCACATGGGGCAATAGCGCGGCCACGGCCTCTTTGAGCTTCGGTGTCTTCTCCAACTCCAGCCCGTTGTCCACCAGTTTCGCCAAGGCCCACAGCAGGTTGGCAACCTCCTGTCGCTTGAAGTGGTCTTTCTCTTCTTTTGATTCGGCTTTGGTTTTCACATGGGGCAACAGCGCGGCTACTGTCTCTTTGAGCTTCGGTGTTTTCTCAAGCTTCAGCCCGTTGCCCACCAGCTTCGCCAAGGCCCTCAACAGGTTGGTGATATGCTGAGGAATAAAGTAGTCTTTTTCTTCTTTTGATTCAGCTTTGGTTTGCACATGGGGCAACAGCCCGACCACGGCCTCTTTCAGCTTTGGTGTCTTCTCAAGCTGCAGCCCATTGTCCACCAGTTTCGCCACGGCCCACAGCAGGTTGGCGGTGCCTTGGGCATCAATATCCCAAGCTTCAGATTTTTGATTGCACTTAAGTATTACTGTATCCAGTAAAGCTGACAGTAAAGCAGCTTGAGTTTCCCTATTCCCCTCATCCATGTATGTATGAGGGATAAAAACACCCGCTGAAGTAAATGAATGAAGCATCGTTGTCAGGCTTCGCCAGGTCCACCCGGGTGTCACTTTAAAATCGTGCAGCAATGGTATCAGTTGGCGTTGTTCACTATGATTTAATGGTCGTTTTTCCCTTGATGTGTATTGTTTGATTGAACAGGCAAATTGACTGTGTGTTTTACCATCATAGTGATCACCATAACGAGCAGAT